>NZ_CP015348.1:627500-830000 GCF_002109325.1 Sporosarcina ureae
GAAACAATGTCATATTGAAACCTCCCGGGAATTCTTTCATCCCTCTTTTTATCTCCAACTGTCCTAAAATAGACTCGGAGATTATTTCTTGTCATAGTATATCATGTGTTCGTTAAAAGTTTAGATACGAACGTGTAGATTATTTACTTCATGAAGCTTTCAAATGCTTGTTCAGTCAAAAAGACATCGCGCGCTCTGCTTCCTCTTTGTTCAGATATAAATTGATTGGCTTCCATTCGGTCAATTAACTTCGCCGCCCGATTGTACCCGATGCTGAAATGGCGCTGTAATGACGAGGTCGATGCACTCCCCTGCTCTATGACAAAGCTGCAGGCTTGCTCAAATAACGGATCCGATTCCTCTTCTTGGACAGCGGCCGCCAGCAAATCATCTTGGCCGAATAAGTAATTCGGTTCTGCTTCATTACGAACATGTTCTATTATACGCTCGATTTCATCATCCGTGACAAACGTCCCCTGAAGACGGACAGGCGCTGATTGACCATTCCCTAAGTACAACATATCCCCTTTACCAAGTAGACGATCTGCCCCTACCGAATCCAAGATGGTCCTTGAATCCACCTGTGAGGAAACAGCGAATGCAATGCGTGTTGGGATGTTAGCTTTGATCGTTCCGGTAATGACGTCAACAGAAGGCCGCTGTGTCGCAATGATCAAATGAATACCGCAAGCTCTTGCTTTTTGCGTAATTCGGCTAATCGACACTTCTACATCTGCAGGAGCCATCATCATTAGATCAGCTAATTCGTCGATCACTACTAAGATATAAGGCATCTTTAAAGAGAAACGGCGTGATTCCATGACCATTTCGTTATAACGTTCTATATTACGTACTGCGGAATGCGCGAATAATTCATAGCGTCTTTCCATCTCATTGACTGCCCATTTCAACGCGGCAGTGGCTGCTTTAACATCCGTAATAACAGGACTCAACAAGTGAGGAATACCGTTATACGGTGCTAGCTCAACCATTTTAGGATCAATAAGTAATAATTTCAAGTCATGATGTGAAGCTTTATACAGCAAACTGATCAGTATAGAGTTGATACATACGGATTTACCGGAACCTGTTGCACCAGCAATCATCCCGTGTGGCATCTTCCGCAAATCAATCGTTTGCGGCTCCCCTGTCAAGCTTAGTCCGAGCACTGCCTCTAAAGGTGAGTCGGAATTCATGAATGCGTCACTATCAATAACCTCTGAAATTCGAACAGCACGTGTTTTACGATTCGGGATTTCAATACCAATCATACTTGTTCCTGGAATGGGTGCTTGGATACGAATATCCCTAGCCGCCAAAGCCAATTTTAAGTCATCAGTTAAGTTTCGAATCTTACTGACTTTTGTTCCCTGCATTACAGTTAATTCAAACATCGTCACAGCAGGTCCTTGAACCGCTTGTACGACAGTCGCTTGTACAGCGAAGTGAGAAAGAGTATCTTCTAATGTTTCAGATTGCGATGCAAGCCACTCTTCATCTATTATTTCTTCTTCTGGAGGTGCAAGGTACTGCATAGTTGGGAATCCATAATGTGGCGGTTCTTCTTCAACTATTTCCGCCTCTGATTCTTCTACAATCGTTTCGGAAGTTGACGCAACAGTTTCTGTCACTACGACTTGAGACTCTTTCGCAATGGCTTCCGAGTCCTCCGCGCGTGGTTCTACTATCACAGTCTGTTGTTCTTCAACTACGGGTTGTAGTTGTTCTAGCGCTTCTGCTTGTTCCACTGCAGGCTGCTGAACTTGATCCTTTTCTACTTCAAACGACTCTTCCACTGATTGTTTCTTTGCGGCATTTTCTGCAATTAGCTCTTCTACTCTAGCAGCTAATCTTTCTTTATCAGATTTAAGCATCAACACATTAAATGGTACAATTTTTTCTTTCTTGATCGGTTCTTCTTGCTTTTCTATATCATCCATTTCGGATGCCATTTCTTCTACTTCTTGCTCTTCAACGTCTTCGTCCACTGGAACAATTATTGGTTCTTCAGGTGTCTCTACAAATTCCTTTGTTTCAGTTGCCACATGCTCAGGCTCTTTTACTTCTACTTTCACTTCCGTTGCTTCTTCTGTTTGCTCTAGTTCTTCTGTTACGGCAGAGACTACAAGTGACTCTTCTGGCTCTATAATGATTTCTTCTGTTTCAGAATAATCGTTGTCATGTTCAGCTTCTTCCACTACTTCTTCTGCCACTGACTCTTCTTCTGTCTGCTCAACGTGAACCATATCTTCTTCGGGCTCTGTTTCAGATGCAAAAGAAACCGTTTCTTCGATTTCTTCAGTATGTTCTTCTGTAGAAGTCACTTTTGGCTGTCTTTTTTCTGATGAACTAGCGAATAGCGGTGCTTCGCTTGGTTGTTGATTGGTAATCAAAGATAGTGGCAATTCCTCATCAAGATCTTCTAGCTGTCCGTGTAATTCTTGATCTTTCATATCTTTCTTTTCTATAACCGACTCCATAGCTTCACTAATTGGTGAACTACTTTTCAGTCCATAGATAGGAGACGGCACATGTGTAGGCGTGAATGGTCTTCTCATTTTCTTTGGCTTTTCAATTTTCACAGGTTCCTGTTGCTGATATGAAGGTTCCTGTGGTTCTGCAGGATGCTTAGATTCATATGGTTCGATTCGCTGCGGCTCTGCATGTAAATTCCGTTCAGGCTTCCCACCAGAAAACGGAAGAGGTAACGGATTAGATGTAGGCGGAATAATGCGTGCAAATTCACGTCTAGTTTCCGCACGATACACTTTACCATTGGTCTCAAAACGGCCCGGCCAACGTTCATTCTGTTGCAAAGGAATAATTTCATATGGTTCTTCAACTATTTCATCTTGCAAATAATCTTTTGTATATTCATCATGATGGGTCTGTGGTTCCCATCCGTAAATTTCATAGTCAGAAACTATCGGAAATCTAAAGTTCGTTTTTTTATTTTCATCAAGTTTTTCATCGTTTTTTTCATTAAGTTTTTCATTGTATATTTCATTGTTATTTCCAGGAGTTTTTTGTTCATATAAAGGTTCATCTTTTTCATTGCCTTCTTCCATTTGCTGAAGGCGTCTTTTCATATTCCGTAACCAGCTCAAATATATCACTCTTTTCATGTCAATCATTTCATTTTAACAGGTTCTCTATGAGGAAATCAAACAGTTCTATGTACTTTCCGTATAAAATAGTGATTTGTAACCCTATGTAACAATAATACAAAAAAGCTTTTGCTACAAGCTTAACGAGCCTTGTGCAAAAGCTATTCATTATAGATATATTTACATCTTACGCTTCGAAAGCTTCTCCGACGATTCGGTCATCTTCCAATACAAGAATACCTTTTTCTTCAGGTGCATCTTTCAAGCCCAATTCTTTAGCAGAACAGATCATGCCTGACGAAGCGACTCCACGAAGTTCAGCATCGCGAATGATCATACCTGAAGGCATGACAGCACCCACTTTCGCTACCACTACCTTCTGTCCCGCTTCTACGTTAGGTGCGCCACAGACGATCTGTAGAGTCCCCTCCCCTACTTCCACTTGGCAAACATTTAATTTATCTGCGTTTGGATGCTTCTCTTTTTCTGCAACATAACCTACTACAAATTTAGGAGTGAAATCCAATTCAAGCTCTAAGTCTATGTCATTTTCTTTCAAGGCTTTTTGCAGTTGTTCGCCAAGCTCTTCTGTCAACTCTACTTGACCTACTGCTGAAATCGGAAAATAACTTGTAGCATTAAATAAATTGAAAGCCACAACGTTTCCTGTCTTTTCGTCTTTGATAACTGTTACATTATTTGTTCTTTCAGCTATAATAGCTGCCGGTCTTTCTGTTGTAAGTTGTACGAACAATACGTCGCCAACACCTTCTGGATTATAAAAGATATTCATTTTTTCTTTTCCCTTCTAGCCAATCTGTTTTTTGCCATAATGAAAATTGGTTCGAGTTTACCATCTTCATAAATGAAAGATAGTGACGTAACAGGAACGGCACCTGTTGTGAAAAACTGCATAGCGATTTGCGCAATGACGTCATAACCTGTGTCGTTTCGAATATCACCGATTATCAACACATCTTGGTGAGGAACGGAAACAACCATATGTCCCTCGGTTTTCTCTTCCATTTCCTTCAAAAAGGGTTGATTTAATATTCTGCTTGCATCATAACCATCATTATTATTGATGAAGTAGAAGATATTGTCAGATACGATGTCCTGCTTATAAGCTGTTGGTAACGTCTTGACTTTAAACATCGCAACTTCTTGAATTTCCTGTTCTGTCATCTGCATATCGGAAAGCATACCGTGGTCAATCAAGCGGTAAGTATTTCCTAAATCCAACGCGTAGAAAATCCGTGTTTCTGCCGTATGATCTTTCGTCAAGAAAGTCTCTCCAGCAGAACTTTCAGTCGGGAATGAAGTTGAACGGATAACTGGGAAAATATTATTTTCCCCTGCAAAACCTTTTGCTTGTTCTTGCTCCATTGCGCTGAACGTCTCCAGGATGGTATAGGCTACCTCATCGATTGCACGCTCTTTTTTTTGCTCATACTTTGATAAAATTTCAGGTAACGAGATATCAATACCTTTATGAAGAGTATGGTGGACAATTCGCAATTTGTCTGCCTTGCGATCAAATTGCCAATCAAAGTTCTCTTTAGGTAAGCGGTTCTTCAGCTCTTCTACCAAATCTTTAGCTTCCATTCGTCGTCCCTCTCCTTCCGTACTCAATTTTTTTATTGATCGTCATGTTGAACTGAACGAGCAATTTCCATCATTTTTTCCAAGTAGGCGCTAGTGTTTGCTTCGTCTGTTACAGTTTCCACCTTCGCTCCACCTACGTTCGCAATTAACTCAACTTGCTTTTCACCTTTTTCAATAACCGCAACAAAGCCAAATGCTTCATCTTTAGAAAATGTTTGTGCGCCTACTAAATTTTCCGGTTCATCCGTCAATAACACATCATAATAGACATGACTATTTTTCTTTTCATTCGGATTAACGGTTAAGTAAAATGAATCATGTCGTTTAGTTAAGACAATCGTTTGTGAAGTTGATTCTTCATCTACACGTATAGTTGGCGGTTTATAGAAGTCAATATCGCCTACCGCATGATTCGTTTTTTTGCTATTCAATTCAAAAACTTTTTTCGCTGAGACAAATGCATCGTCAGTACGGACTTCCACTTTCTGATTACATCCTACTAATACGACAGCTAGTAGCAACAGCAAGAAAACCTTTCCACTTCGCAACATTCAGGTTCCCCCCTTCTCTACTTTCGTTCACTTTTCTATCAGTCCTATTCTAATCGCACGCTGTCGCTATTGCAATCGTCAACTCTGACGTGACATGCTATACAAGAGCTGCCCGATTAATAATTGCATAATATGTTCAAAAAGTGCATCCCTTGGTACAAGTTGCGCTGTCAACATTCCCATTGCGCCTTCTGACATACGGACATTTCTCTTTTTAAAATAGTCATCCACCGCGTCACCCAGTTCTTTACCACTACGAACTTCCACGGCTAGCTCTTCTGGCAACGGAATTTGTGCGCCCGCGGCAGTATACGTTTTGCCTTCCGGTGTAGTGAGGGCACCCCAATTGCAAAGGTACATGGTGTCCGCAATCATGTGGACACCGCCTTCCAAGCCAATACCATACATATCGTTTGCGACAGCAACCGATCGATTAATCGCACCTTGGCGCGTTTCCTCTTCGCTCATCGGCTGAGCGCTAACGCCTGACGAAACGGACACGGAAGAAACAGAACTATTTTCCAAACACTGCTCGATGATTCGAACGGCCGCACGCTTCTTCGCCTGATTTTCAGAGCCTAGAACAAATTCCATTCAGTCCCCTCTTTTCTAAGAGCCTAGCTATTTTGCTTTAACGTTTCTACTGTAGTTTTATCACATGCTTTTACTAACTTTGTAATTAATTCCTTAGCTGCTGCATAATCATCTGTGTGGATGATCGAAGCCGCAGTATGGATGTAGCGAGAACAAATACCGATGACTGCACTTGGGACGCCGTTATTCGCCACATGTACTTGCCCTGCATCCGTGCCACCTTGAGAAACAAAATATTGATACGGTATATTGTGAGTTTCAGCGGTATCTAAAACGAACTCTCGCATGCCGCGATGAGTGATCATCGAACGGTCCATGATACGCAATAATGCGCCTTGGCCCAACTGCCCAAATTCTTTTTTATTGCCGCTTGCATCATTTGCAGGACTTGCATCGAGTGCGAAGAATAAATCCGGATCAATCATGCGAGCCGCTGTTTGTGCTCCACGCAAGCCGACTTCTTCCATAACCGTTGCACCTGAATACAACGTGTTTGGCAACGTTTCATTTTTCACTTCTTGCAACAGTTCAACAGCTAGACCACAGCCATATCGATTATCCCACGCTTTGGCCATAATCTTCTTTGGATTTGCCATCGGTGTGAACGGACAAATCGGCAAGATCTGCTGGCCCGGACGAATTCCGAAACTCTCTGCATCCGCTTTATCATCTGCGCCTACATCGATCAGCATATTTTTGATATCCATCGGTTTACTGCGCTCTGCATCACTTAATAAGTGTGGCGGAATCGATCCAATGACTCCCGGAATTTCTGTATCTTCCGTGATGATCTGGACTCGTTGCGCAAGTAGGACTTGGTTCCACCAGCCACCTAACGGCTGAAAACGAAGCATACCATTATCTGTAATACCCGTTACCATAAAACCGACTTCATCCATATGTCCGGCAACCATGATCTTCGGTTGATCTTCTTTTCCGTGGCGAACGCCAAAGATTCCACCCAAACCATCTTGAATAATCTCATCCGAATTTTGTGCCAACTGCTCACGCATAAAAGCCCGGACACGGTATTCATTACCTGGTGCGCCCGGAAGTTCAGTCAGTGTACGAAATAACTCTAATGTCTCTTTTTTCATCTAAATCCCTCACTTTTTCAGTCTATTCGTATTATATCCAGTAACCAAACAGATGAAAACTAATTAGGTTAACAATCTGCTTTACACAAAGGTGCCATATTTTACCGATTACTCAAGCAAGAAAAGCTTTTGAATCGCCATGCCCTTTTAAACTATGTTACACTATAAGAAAAGATTTGCGAAGGAGGCTGCACTTAGCCATGAGAGTAAAAGAATTTGTTGCTGGAATTTTAACCGGAGTTGCTGCAGGCGTAGTAGTGAATGAGGCTTTTAACCGTTATAACGAAGAAGTACCAGCTGATAACGTACTTAAAAAAGTAAAAGACGCATTTAAAGAAGAAGGCCCAATCGACGGTTCTTGGATCGTAATGAAGCCAGAACCTTACACAAACCATGTCATCTCTATGGACGTTTACCGTGGTGGCGTTTCACGTATGAAAGACGGCAAACTAGAGCAATATGAATTCGCAGCAGATGCGAAAACAGGCACTGTCGTAGAGCTAGTTCGCCAGTAATCAGTATTTAACTATAAGAAAAGAGGCTATCCGAGAAGTATCTACTTCTCGCGATAGTCTCTTTTTTAAAAAGGTGTTTTACATACAGAAAAAGACAAACCCCGCGTATATGGGATCTGTCTCTAGGACTTAATTTTTTAACAATGCATAAACGTTCAAATTTCAGAAGATGACACCAGTTGATCGTAAGTGTAAGGTGGCGACTCCTAGTGGATCAGCGTGAGCCTTGAGACCCCGCAGGAACGAAGTGACGAGGTGGCTCAAGCCCCGCCCACAGGAAAGCGTCCGCCTGGAACGTCGATCAACTGCACCTCCCCATTTCAATCACTTGAACTTGAACTCAACCCTTACCGAGAACGAGGCAAGCTATCCACAATCTTCTTTCCATCCTCACTAAACTTTGCCATGCGATACACAGCATCATGATAGAAAATAAAACCATATTCATTTGGAAGCGCTTCCTTCATAATGCGCTCTTTCGCAAAAATCGAGTCCATCGGATAATCATCATAAGCTAGTACCCACAACGGGTTCGTGTGCGCATGCGTCGGCATAATATCCGCCATATGAATGAGTGTCTCGCCGTCCTGTTCTAACTTAATCACACTATGACCATCACTATGACCGCCAGTATGTATCATTTTTATGCCCGGCACTACATCGATTTCATCTTCAAACGTTGTCACTTGTCCTTGAATCGGCTCCCAGTTTTCTTTCCAGTACGTATTTCGGGAACGAATATTCGGTTCTCTCATTTCATCCCACTCGACTTGTGAAGTGTAGATCTTGGCATTTTTAAACACTGAAACGAGCTGATCGCCTTCCCACTGCGTCAAACCTGCCGCATGGTCATTGTGAAGATGGGACATCAACACAACATCGATATCATCTGGCGTCATACCTAGTTCTTCCAAGCTTTCTTCTACACGTGTTTCAGCACGCACACCCAAATTGCGCTTTTTCTTCTCGTCCAACTTACCCTTACCTATACCTGAATCGATTAAATAATTTTTGCCTTCGTATTGAATTAGGATTGGGTCTGTTCGTAGTTCAATCAGATTATTTTCATCTGCTTCATAGCGTCTTGACCATAATGCTTTCGGAACGACACCGAACATCGTACCGCCATCCAAATAGTTTACGCCACCGTCTAACCACGTTAGTTTCATGTCATGAAAAGTTAATTGATCCATTATATTTCCTCCCTACATTCCTAAATTATCTGTTGTAATGACGTGATACTTCTCCACCAACCTATAGCGTGAGTGGAAAAGTATCACGTCAGACAACTAGTGATCTAGCCTATTAATCAGCTTTGGTACTGCGCTTCCAAACGATAAATCGGTTGACCTTTACTTGAGAACTTTTCTTCGTACTCTGTTAACACATTGTCTTCCGGCATGTTTGCATGTAAATCTAGTGAAACGGATAGCAGTTTCATGCCATAGTTCGTCAAGGAGACAAGAGAATATTCAAACAACGGGCGATTGTCTGTCTTAAAGTGAATTTCTCCATTCTCCTTCAAAACACCTTCATATTTCGCTAAGAAGTTTGGATGTGTCAAACGACGTTTCTCATGTCGATCTTTTGGCCACGGATCAGAAAAGTTCAAATAGACTCGATCAATCTCTGATTTTGTAAAAATAGCTTCCAATTCTTCGCCATTCACACGCATCAAACGTAGATTGGCAGGTTTTTCTGCTTCGATCGTTTTCTCCAACGCTGAAACGATAACATTATCAAAATGTTCAATACCGATATAATTAATTTCTGGATTAGCCAATGCCATTCCAATAACAAATTGTCCTTTTCCTGTACCTACTTCAATATGGATAGGAGAATCGTTTCCGAACTCTTCCGCCCAATGACTTTTCTTGCCTTCCGGATCTAAAATCAACACATCCGGATGCTCTGCCATGAAATCTTTTGCCCATGGCTTATTTCGTAAACGCATACTGGTTACACTCTCTCTTTGTCTGTAATTTCTAATCTATTACTCTTCCACGATTTCTTCCCCATCAAACAATCGGCTCATTGCTGTAGTTTGTGCATGATCCAAAATAGCCTGTGCCGCTTTAAATTGGGTATGCTTCATAGGACTCGGATTGCTACATAACTTTGTCAGCCATTGTTCATATGTTTTGCGGTCAATCGTAGTAACTTCAAATGGCGTTCCTGGATAATCAATATAGCCCTTTCTTGAAACAATCAATTTCTTGATCGGAATCTCCACTTTCGCTGCCTTGAAAAATGATGAAACAATTTTCTCCATCCTACTGAGCGCTATAGTAGGATTCAGTACTTTCTCTTCTTGATCCCCAAACTTTTTGAGCCAAAATCTTTCGCCAGTACCTATGTACGCAGCCAATCTTTCATCTTCGAGCACTGTTATGCAGTAGCATGTAGTAGGTGCCAATAAGATAATGTCTAACTCGACAGGCGCTTTATTCACTTTGACGATTGGATAATAAAACAACAAAAAGCTATCAGGTAAACGTAATGTCAGTTGTTTCAATAATGGGTCAGAGAAATACTTCGGGTCTACACGAGATCGGTCATACAATGTAGAACTCGCCCACTTTAATTGGAATTGAAACAGTTGATCGCGATACGCCTTCTTTAATTGCTCAACATTTGAAGGTTGTCCCGAGATGGAAGCTTGAAAGTCTAAATCATCGTCTTGATCTTCCGCACCGTCCTCCGAAACTGTGGACTCTTGCGCGAATTCCACATCTCTTCGTTTGCGCCATTTTCCGAATAATACCGTATACCATCTTGAACGCTCTTGCACATCTTCTGGAAAAGTAGCCGCTTGCTCTACATGCAAATCAGCACCGTGTTCCCATTGATTTTTAATACGCTTCCATTGATAACGTTTCAGACGGATAAATTGGGTAGGATAGCGCGTTAAGTCATTCTCGTACCGAGATACATAATCGACGAGTTTAACTAGCTGGGCCATTTGATTCTCTTTCCTCAACATTACCAGACGCTACTAACATCGGAATCTGTGCTTCAAACGCAACTTGCAACTTTCTCGTCAACGGACCTGGGATTCCTTGTCCTATAGGTTGCTGATCAATCGTCACGGCAGGCGTAATCTCTGCATTCGTCGATGTATAGAAAAACTCATCCATCTCTAATGCTTGCGGCAGCGTGAATTCTTTTTCTTCAACCGGAATATTCAAATTCTTAGCTAACTGCAAAACGACACGACGAGTAATCCCGTTAAGGATAAAATTATTCGCAGGGTGCGTGTATAGCACGCCATCCTGAATGCCGAATACATTGGAAGATGAACCTTCACGTACCAACCCGTCACGTACGAATAGCGCTTCTTGACATCCATGATCAAATGCCTCTTGTTTCGCCATCACATTACCGAGTAGGTTCAAACTCTTTATATCACAACGAAGCCAACGCACATCTTCCACAGACTTCATGGCAGCACCTTGCTGAAGATAGTGCATAGGACGTTCATTTTCTACCGCATACCCAACTACGACAGGCTGAATACTTTCAGGGAATTGGTGAACGCGTGGCGCAACACCACGGGTTACTTGTAAATAGATATGTCCCATAGTAATCTCATTTTCTGTTTGAAGTTTTTGTATGATCTCGCCTAATTCTTCAATAGTATATGGCATGACCATACGAATTTTTTCTGCACTTTCTATTAAACGCTCCAAATGTTCTTGTGCAGTGTACAATGCGCCATCGTATATTTTAATTACTTCGTAGACGCCATCGCCAAAAGCATAACCACGATCATTTACGGATACATGCACTTCATCTTCTTCTAGAAATTTTCCGTCTTTAAAATAGATCATACCACCGTCACCTCTTCTGTTATGAAACTTCAAGCTGTCCTACCGCCAGTTTCTTCTGTTCCTATTTTCACATGTTTACCGAATAAAATCAATTAGACCTTGATAGAGCGTCAATGAATTTTCTTGTTAACAGGGAAAACTAGCTAACTGTCTAACTTAAAAACTATTAATTCGAATTTATGCAAATAGATAAGCGAAAACATGTGCGCTTTTGTCTATAATACGTTATACTACTAGTGTCAGAATCATTCACTAACTATTCTGGCATAACATAGTATCGAGGAGCGGATCAGGAAAGATATTATCAGAGAATACCCCAACAGTCTTCTTTTGCAATGTTGGCGTGAAAATATGAAGATGAAGGAGTGGTTTCTTAGATGAACCCAGCTACCGATCGCATGTTAATTCGTATCAAAGATGTCTATCTGTTCATTCGGGATAACGGAAAAGTAACGACGGAGGATGTAGCGGATGAATTCAACATTTCAACCCGCACTGCTCAACGCGACTTAAACGTTCTGGAGTACAATGAATTGATTAAGAGCTCAGTCCGCGGCGAATGGACGACGACGTCCAAGAAAGTGAAATTATCTTCCTGATCCTGTCTCCTATATACAAATTTTCAACGCAAAAAGGCTGACGCTTTTGCATCAGCCTTTTTGCTTGGAACGATCTATTTCTTTCAACTGCTGTAATTCCCCATCCGTCAACTCTCGGTATTCCCCTAACTCCAAATCCGGATCTAATTCTAGAGGTCCCATTGTCAAACGCTTCAGGTATACCACTTTTTTCCCTACCGCTTCAAACATTCGCTTTACTTGATGAAACTTTCCTTCTGTAATCGTCAATTCAATTTCTGACTCTTCAGCAGAATGCAAGATATGTAAAATACCCGGCTTCGTTTCATAAGCATCATCCAAGATCACGCCGCGCGCAAAAGCTTCGGTGTCTTCTTCCGTTACAATCCCTGCCACTTTCGCGTAATACGTTTTAGGTACTTCTTTTTTAGGTGACAATAAATTATGCGCAAGCTTTCCGTCATTTGTCAGCAATAATAATCCTTCTGTGTCTTTATCTAAACGACCTACTGGAAACGGTTCGAAATGTCGATCTTCACCTGCAAGTAAATCAACAACCGTTTGATCACGGTTATCTTCCGTCGCAGACAAGACACCAGGTGGTTTGTGCATCATCAGATAGATAAATTCTTTGTAAACCACTTCTTCACCTAGAAGCGAAATATTGTCCGAAACTGGATCCACGTGCTGGGCAGGATCTTTCATCACTTCCCCATTTACGCGGATCATGCCTTTTTTCAACAGTTGTCGAACTTCTTTACGTGAACCGTATCCTGTATTTGATAATAATTTATCGAGTCTCATTCATTACCCTCCAAGTCCGATGCGTCTCATAATACGTGTCAGACGATCACCGAATAGTTGTTGTGCAAGTCCTGATTTTAAAGCGAGGAATCCGTATATTACCATACCGACGCCCGTTCCAATCATGACATACAGCAAAGCTTGCCAACGACCTACAGGAATATGCGCCATGTTCAGACCTTTGTTTGCCAGCCAAACACCAGCAAACATTACCGCGTTGAACGCTAAAATCAAGAATAAACGTCTAATGACCATTTCAGATTTATAATTCAATGCTTTTTTAATGACGAACAAGTTAATACCCACTGCTACTGAATAGCCAATGGCGGTAGCTAAAATCGCACCGTTTGTTTCGAACATCTTGATCAATGGGATGTTGATTAGCATCTTAATAAGTAGACCCAGTAACGAGGTGAAGACAATCCATTTATGATGGTCAATTCCTTGCAAGATCGCAGCCGTTACCGTGAACATCGCGAAAAGAATCGCCACTGGTGCGTAAGAAGCCAATACGCTTGCACCCGCCACATCATATTGATACAAGAATTGATATACTTCACTGTTTAAGACAATCAAGCCTATTACCATAGGAATCGTCAAGAACAACATAATTTGATACGTCTGATCAAGTGAACGTGTAACGCCTTTTTGATTATTCATCGTATAGTCTTTCGTAATAATTGAAATAAGCGCCATGGAAAAACCAGTCGCAACCATTACAGGAATCATGACAATTTTATGTGTCAAAAAGTTTAGTTTCGTTAAATACAAATCCGATACACTAGCGAGACCGATAGAACTCATCGCACTGTTAAATGTAATCATATCAACAAATTGATAGATCGGATTGATTGTTCCAACTAGCACAAACGGTAAAACATAGGCAAATACTTCTTTATAAATTTGTTTTAGCGGGATAGAACTTGCCGGTGGACTGTTCGATAATAAATAATCAAATTCATCTCTATACTTCTTCCAATAATAGTAGAGACTCCACAGACCTGCAAGCGCACCAATGAATGCTGCAAACACCGCAAATTGAACTGCGATTCTTGGTGACAGACCGAGTACATTGACGACTACGAATGCACCGACTAGGACAACAATAATTCGTACAATCTGTTCGATTAATTGAGAAACAGAAGTCGGTTCAAATTTTTGATAACCTTGAAGGTATCCCCGCGCAATGCTCAGTAACGGAACCGCAAGTAACGCAAAGCTCACCCAGCGAATGACTGTCGCAATATCGTGTACGGTAAAAATCTGTTCATCGCTTTTGATAACGAGTTCGGCAATGGGATTCGCAAGGAAAAACAATGCAAGAAATGATAGAAAACCAGTTACAGACATAACGACCATACCCGATTTCATTAATTTCCTGCCGGTCGCATAATCGCCTAATGCATTATACTTGGAGACGAATTTGGATATCGCAAGAGGTGCTCCAGATACGGCTACTGCTAGCGCTAAGTTATAAGGTATGTATGCGTATTGATAGAGTCCAACACTATTCTCTCCAACGATTGCATAAAACGGAATTACATAAAGTAAACCAAGTGCTTTCGATAAAAATAGGCCAATCGTTAAAATGGCCGTGCCCTTCAATAAATTCGATGCCATAATTGATTCCTTCCATTCCTTAAGAGATACTTGTATAGTTTACCCCTCGACACTCATTTGTACAATCTTTAACTGAAGACTAAATCAAAAAGCAATCGCACCTATATGGTGTATAATGAAAGACAAAACGAAATGAAAGAGTGGTTCTACAATGTATGATGTAATCGTAATCGGTGGCGGACCTTCAGGCTTAATGGCCTCCATTGCGGCAGCCGAACAAAAAAAACGTGTGCTGCTAATTGAAAAAGGACGAAAGCTTGGCAATAAATTAGCCATTTCTGGCGGCGGTCGCTGCAACGTCACAAATAGATTGTCACAAGAAGAAATTATTAAACATATTCCAGGTAACGGAAAGTTCTTATACGGACCGTTCTCTGTTTTCAATAATCAAGATATCATTCAGTACTTTGAAGGGCTCGGTGTACCATTAAAAGAAGAAGATCATGGTCGCATGTTCCCTGTTTCAAATAAATCCAAAGACGTCGTTAATGCGCTATTGAATCAAATGGATGAACTCGGCGTAGAAATACGCCTAGAAAGTCGTGTACAGAAGTTGCTAATGGACGACGAAAAAATTCTCGGCGTCCGTTTAGAAGACGGCGAAGAGATTCGCGCGCATGCGGTAGTAGTTGCAGTCGGTGGTAAAGCGGTTCCGCAAACAGGTAGTACGGGAGATGGCTATCCTTGGGCTGAACGCGCAGGACATACTGTCACGACACTGTATCCAACAGAAGTGCCCTTGCTATCACGAGAACCATTTATCGTTTCAAAAGATTTACAAGGTCTCGCACTACGTGACGCAAAAGTATCTGTTTTAAATAAAAAAGGCAAAACTCTCGTAACCCATCACATGGATATGTTATTCACTCACTTCGGATTAAGCGGTCCTGCCATTTTACGTTGCAGTCAGTATGTGGTGAAAGAGCAGATGAAGAATGGCAAGCAGCCAGTTTTGCTTCAAATTGATTCGATACCTGATCAGCACGAAGAGCAACTAACACAAACTATCGCGAAGATTTTAAAAGACGAACCTAAAAAACAAATCAAAACTTCATTAAAAGGACTTGTTCCTGAACGATGGCTGCTGTTTTTATTGAAAAAGGCGGGAATTAGCGAAACAGAAATCGGTCTAGATATTAAACGGGAAGATGTTCGCACACTGGCCCAACTTTTGAAAACGTTCCCTGTGCATATAACAGGTACGCAACCAATCGAGAAGGCATTCGTAACAGGCGGCGGAGTTTCCGTTAAAGAAATCGAGCCGAAGACGATGGCTTCACGAAAAAAAGTCGGACTCTTCTTCTGTGGCGAAATTTTAGACATCCACGGCTATACAGGCGGTTATAACATTACCGCAGCGCTTGTGACAGGTCGATTAGCTGGGATGAATGCTGGTTTGGTTGGCTGACTGTTTTTTCTATGAGCGGATATGAGTCGGCTATGATCGGTTTGCGTGTGTGATAGAGCACTCAACCTGATTCATAGAGCGCTTAACGCATGCCATAGAGCACTCAACCCGTCCAATAGAGCGCTTGCCGCGAATGTATGAGCACAACCAAATATCCGAGACATTATAAAAAGCCGGTAGGAGAAATAAATCTCCTGCCGGCTTTTCGCATTTCATTACCCTGCTACGATATTAACTAGACGACCAGGAATCGCGATGATTTTCTTCAATTCCTTGCCTTCCATCCACTGCTTCACGTCTTCGTTTTCCAAAGCCGCTTGTTCTAATTCTTCTTTCGTGCAATCTCTCGCTACGGTAATCTTCGCACGGATTTTCCCGTTGATTTGTACCGCCACTTCCACTGTGTCATCCGACAATTTCGTCTCATCAAATGTTGGCCACTGTGCGTAAGCAATCGTGTCCGTGTGCCCTAGTTTCGACCACAGTTCTTCAGCCAAGTGAGGCGTGATAGGTGAAATTAATAAAAGGAATCCTTCGATGTATGCTTTTGGCAACTTCTCCGCTTTATAGCTTTCATTGATGAAGACCATCAATTGTGAGATCGCTGTGTTATTACGCATAGCTTCGTAATCCTCTGTAACTTTTTTAACTGTTTGATTATAGACTTTTTCTAGTGGTCCGCCAGTTTCATCCGTCAATTTGTCCGTCAACGTATCATCTTCATTGACAAGTAAACGCCAAATGCGGTCAAGGAAACGACGTGATCCGTCTAAACCATTTGTCGACCATTCTTTCGATGCGTCAAGTGGTCCCATGAACATTTCATAAATACGCAATGTGTCTGCACCGTGTGAATGAACGATATCATCCGGGTTGATGACGTTGCCTAGTGATTTAGACATTTTCACATGTCCTTCGCCTAAGATCATTCCTTGGTTAAAGAGCTTTTGGAACGGCTCTTTCGTTTGCACAACACCGATATCGTACAATACTTTATGCCAGAAACGAGCATACAATAAATGCAGAACCGCGTGCTCCGCCCCACCTACATAGATATCAATCGGCAACCAGCGCTCAGCCAACTTCGGATCAATGATCATGTCATCGTTATTCGGATCGATATAACGCAAGTAATACCAGCAGCTTCCCGCCCACTGTGGCATCGTGTTCGTTTCACGACGACCTTTCATACCTGTTTCTGGATCCACTACATTGACCCACTCCGTAATGTTTGCAAGTGGTGATTCACCTGTTCCGCTCGGTTTAATATTGTCTGTTACCGGCAACATCAACGGCAATTCCGATTCATCAACAGTAGTCATCGTGCCATCTTCCCAATGAATGACAGGAATCGGCTCGCCCCAATAACGCTGGCGGGAGAATAACCAGTCGCGCAAACGATACGTAATTTTGCGTTCACCGTTACCATTCTCTTCGAACCACTCAATGGATTTTGTAATGGCTTCTTCTTTTCCTAAACCATTTAAGAAGTCCGAGTTCACGTGCTCGCCTTCTCCTGCATAGGCTTCTTCTTCAACGTTACCGCCTGCCACTACTTCTACAATCGGTAAATCGAATTTCTTTGCAAACTCATAGTCACGCTCATCATGTGCAGGAACTGCCATGATCGCACCTGTACCATAAGTAGCCAAGACGTAATCTGCGATCCAAATCGGCATCTTCTCGCCACTTGCTGGGTTGATGGCATACGCTCCAGTGAATACGCCTGTCTTATCTTTCGCTAAATCTGTACGCTCAAGATCACTCTTAGATTTCACTGCATCAATATAAGCTTCTACTGCTTCGCGCTGATCATCTGTAGTGATCGTGCTAACCAATTTAAGCTCAGGAGCGAGAACTGCATATGTCGCACCGAAAATCGTATCAGGACGTGTAGTAAAGGCTTCGAATGAATGCTCAGTATCCGCAATTTCGAATTTCAGCTGTGCGCCTTCAGAACGACCAATCCAGTTACGCTGCATGTCTTTTAAGCTCTCAGGCCAATCCAAATCATCCAAGTCTTCTAACAGACGATCCGCATATTCCGTAATACGTAAAACCCATTGGCGCATCGGACGACGTTCAACCGGGTGATTTCCACGCTCAGACAATCCGTCGATCACTTCTTCATTCGCAAGTACTGTTCCTAATGCTGGACACCAGTTAACAGCTACTTCATCGATATATGCAAGACCACGCTTATAGAGTTGAATGAAAATCCACTGCGTCCATTTGTAATAGCTTGGATCCGTTGTATTGATTTCACGAGACCAATCATACGAAAATCCAAGATCCTGCATTTGGCGTTTAAACGTAGCAATGTTCTTCGCTGTAAATTCAGCTGGATCATTCCCCGTATCAATTGCATACTGCTCAGCAGGCAATCCGAAAGCATCCCATCCCATTGGGTGCAAAACGTTATATCCTTGCTTACGTTTGAATGCACTCAAAATATCTGTCGCGATATAGCCAAGTGGATGTCCCACGTGAAGCCCTGCACCTGACGGATAAGGGAACATATCCAATGCATAAAACTTAGGCTTGGATGGATCATCAATCATTTTGTATGTATCGTGATCTTCCCAATACTTTTGCCACTTTTCTTCAATTTGCGTGTGTTTATAACTCATGTCAAAAATTCCTCCAATGTAATCTAATTTCTGTTTCTTGTATTGGTGAGTACAGATAAAAAAAGACTCCCGTCCCTCTATAAAGGGACGAGAGTCTATATAGTTTCCCGCGGTACCACCCAAATTGACGGATTACGCCGTCCAACTTGATTCCTTAACGCGGAGTACGGTATTAGTTACAAGTATTCACCAATACAGGCTCAAAGGCGAGTTCGTTCCACACTAATACAGACTTGCACTGGCCGTCTGCTCTCTAAAAAGTAGCGTATGAAGTACTATTCCTCATCATTGCCTTCATTATTTTCTTCAGTTTACCCGAAACAGAAGATGAATACAAGCCTTCCCTGTTGCTTTTTGTCGTATATTAAACCGTTCATGCAATTTGTTATGTGATCTCTCTGTATATTCCGTGGTACAATATCTGATGTAAAGGAGCTGTACATAATGAATGAAATCAATCTTCCGTTTCCAAGTGAAGGGAAACGATACCATACATGGTCAAGACATTTGAAGGATACATTCGGATGTAAAATTGCAAAAGTCGCGCTAGATGCGGGGTTTGACTGCCCAAATCGTGACGGTACGGTTGCACATGGCGGCTGTACGTTTTGTAGCGTAGCGGGTTCAGGTGATTTTGCAGGTGATCGCGTAGATGCAATCGAAGTCCAATTCGCCGAAATCAAAGAGCGATCCCAACGCAAATGGAAAGACGCAAAATATATGGCTTATTTCCAAGCGTATACGAATACTCATGCCCCTCTTCCAGTTTTAAAGGAAAAGTTCGAAGCAGCGTTAGCCCAAGAAGGCGTTGTGGCATTATCCATTGCGACGCGTCCTGACTGTCTACCGGATGACGTAGTCGAGTATTTAGCTGAACTTAATGAACGCACGTATTTATGGGTGGAGCTCGGTTTACAAACGGTACATGAATCTACAGCCAAACTCGTGAACCGCGCTCATGATTTCGAATGCTATAAAGAAGGCGTCGACAAGTTACGTAAGCACAATATCAATATCTGCAGTCATATCATCAACGGCCTACCCGGTGAAACAGAGGAAATGATGATGGAAACCGCTCAAGCCGTTGCCGAACTTGATGTACAAGGTATTAAAATTCATTTACTGCATTTATTAAAAGGAACACCTATGGTCAAACAGTACGAAAAAGGCAAACTAGAATTCCTAACGAAGGAAGCGTATATCAACCTAGTCGTCGATCAACTGGAAATCATGCCTCCTGAAATGATCGTGCATCGCATCACGGGTGACGGTCCTATCGATTTATTAATTGGACCGATGTGGAGCGTTACGAAATGGGAAGTGCTGAATGGGATTGATCAGGAACTTGAAAGACGCAATAGCTGGCAAGGGAAAAAGTATTTGCAAGAGGTGAAATAATGTGACAGACATCTTGTTGCATCGCGTATTGCCGATAGCGAAACGTCTAATTTCGGAACGCGTGCAACCTGGAGATACAGTGGTCGATGCGACTGCTGGCAATGGTAATGACACAGTCTTCTTAGCTGGATTAGTCGGTGACGAAGGACAAGTACTAGCATTTGATATTCAACAACAAGCACTTGATGTAACGGAGCAAAAACTTGGTGAATTGGCTAGTCGTACTACATTAGTTCATGACAGTCATGCAAATGTCTGCAAATATGTGCAAAGTGAAATTAGCGGCGCCATGTTCAATTTAGGTTATTTGCCATATAGTGAAGATCTAAGTATCGTCACGACACCTTCATCAACCATAGCGGCACTCGAGTCGTTGCTTAGTTTGCTGAAAAAGTCAGGCATTATAACGATCACTGTTTATGATGGACATGAAGGTGGCAAAGAGGAACGTGATGCGTTGCTCGATTACGTCTCGACATTACATCAAGGTGATGTTCATGCCATTCGATATGAATTGCTTAACCAGAGAAGAAATCCTCCGTTTTTGCTTGCGCTTGAGAAGATGAAAGACTTTACTGAAGTACGGAAGTTAGAAGCCGGGGAATCATAAAGCTCGTTGCCACGATACTTGTGGCAACGAGCTTTTTTTAGTAGAATTTACGAATGTCTGCGATTGTATCTGTTTCAAGGAAGTCGACTTCCATTGCAAATCGCTTTAGTTTTTCTGCTGTTTCGTATGCGGAACTTAACTGCCCTTCTCGCTTGTACGCCTCAAAACGTTTCAAGTGTGGAAATTGTTGTTCAGATGATGAGCGAATCGTCTCCTGCATCCCTGTATCGATAATTCCCGGCGCGATAGAAACAACACCCGTTGGATAGGTGGCTGCTTTTTGTTCCAATGCAATAACACGCGAAAATTGATCAAGTCCTGCCTTAGCCGTGCAATACACACCCCATCCTTCAGATGCGCTACGTCCGGCTCCAGAAGAGATGTTCATGATTTTCTTCGTTCCCGTGAAATCTTTCAATGTATCGATAAATGTATTCGTTAATAGAATAGGTGCCATTAAATTTACTTTAATCGCTTGCTCTACTTTTTGAGGATCCAACGAACCTACTAAACTAATCGGGTCAACCATACCCGCATTATTGATTAGCGTGAATGAGCTAGCTTCTCCAATATGCTGACTAATTACACCTTGTAAAATAGCAGTCGCTTTCTCGACATCAGCCAGATCTACTTCAAACATTGATTGTTCTTGTTCAGGGTTTGTCCTAGCCAAGCCATACACCGTAGCCCCTGCTTCTTTGTATTGACACAGTAGTTCTTTCCCTATTCCTTTTGATGCTCCTGTAATAATAATGATATCCATATGTATCCGCTCCTTTTTATATGAATCAACTAGTTAGTGATTGCACGTATGCTGCTGCATCTTCCACGGTTTTATTCGGTAACTCAAAAAATAATATCCAACAATACACTGCGATAGCTAAAATAATGACGATCAATAAAATCAATTGACGCTTATTCATTAATTCACGTCCTTCACACATGGTTCAACTCTTTCATTCCTACTATATCACAACAAAAAACAGGCCCGCCACTCTTTGAATGACGGACCCAGCGATCTAAATTAAGTTTGTGAAGCAAACTTATGTGCACCACCATTTTTTATACGCAGTAAATCTGCCAGCGTCTTCACGCCATGACGATCGAGTTTTCTCAGTAACGCTGTGAATACATGTGCTGTTGTCAAAGCATCCCCCAGCGCACGGTGTCGTTCAAAGATCTCTGTACCAAATAGACGCGCATAATCTTCCAAGTCTTGTTGCTCACCTGTAGGATCCAAATAGTTAATCAAATGCATCGTATCGAATGAAGTCGGCGTTTGAAATGTGCATTTCTGACGACTTAATTCTTTCTTTATGACCATTTCATCAAAGCTGACATGATGCCCTACCCAGCCCCCACTTTTATGTTTTTCAATAAACGCAAAATATTCTTCAATAGCAGGTAATGGCATAGGCGCATGATCAACTTGTGATTGCTGTATAGAAGTCAGTTTGCTGATGACAGGAGGAATATCCCTTGATGGATTCACAAATGTTTGAAATACATGATCGGTAACCTCGAATCCCTCTACTTGCACGGCACCTATCTCAATCATTCGATCATCTGCTCCAATTGCAAATCCGGTAGTTTCTGTATCAAATACTGTGAAATTCATATCTTGCAGCGGCGTATTCAACTGTAGTGATTGTTGTAATTCATACGTCAACATTTTCTTTTTCCAAAACATTATGTCGCCCCCTATCTATATAGTACATTATGTGCGAGCTGTGTACAGGGACCTTTATCTATATTACCTTACAGTTTTGATAATAAATGTGATTGAAGAGCTCTGACCGTATCTAGCGTTGTTCGCAATTCATTCAATTCCCATCTTCTTAGATCGCGCAACTCGATTTCCGTAGAAATCTTCTCTCCACGTAAATGTTTTTCCCATGACATAGAAATTCTAATACTTAAAGATATTTCATATGCATGACGAATCTCTTCGGCAAAGTCTTTCGTGATTTTCTTCTTTTTCTGCAAAGCTGAAATAATTTCAAGTGGCGTTGCATTGATGATCCCGTTACTAACTCCTAAAATTTGCAGACAGTGATGAAGTGGGAATAGCGCATGTTTCTTAATATCAATAATATCTGCTTTACTGCGCCCCCTGAAAATACTCAAGAAGTTCTGTTGCAATTGTGGGATTGGTTTCTCTTTTTCTTGTTGCGCCATATAGTAAATAAAAGTGGCAGACTTCTTCAAAAGACCATGAACCATCGTGATGAAACGTTCATTAACAGCAGATTCACCGTACAGGAATCGGAATGATAGGAAGTTGTATCCGAGCAGTATTTGTTCAGGTGTAGATTGAAGCGCCCATTGACGAATACGTTCATGCCAAATTGCCATCGTTCCACGCCACTGTGTCTCGCTAGCCATCATAAATCCGATACATCTAGTATAGCCTGCCTGCTCAAGATGAACGACAATTTCATTACCAAGAAGTTCAAAATAGTTCTCGACATACTGGGATTCTTCCCTCGATACATCTTCGTAGACGAGAAAATGATCTTGATCGGTCAGCATAAACTGCTCACCACGTGCCCCACTTCCCATCTGGTACCAAGCAAACGGAACAGGCGGTGTTCCTTTCCCTTGATCTTCAAGAGATTGCACAGCAAGCATGACACAATGTTTTGCCAGTCGATCATAAAACTTCGTCACGATTTCTAATGTGTGAATGGTCGATATTTCATCTTGAATTAAATTGGATAGCACATCGTAAATCGCTGCTTTTACAACAGGCAAATTTTCGAAGGAAGCTTCTTCTATAGTTTTTAATATATTCATGGAATTACGATCACGTTTCGTCATCAATGTAGCGAACGTCACAATGCCTACAGGTTTACCTGCTTTCACAACTGGTAAATGCTTAATTCCATGTTTGTAGAATTTAGTCAAGGCCTCATAATAATAATCAGTTACTCTTACCGTATGCGGCTTTTTCGTCATGATGTCTTTTGCCCGCAGTCCATTTGGCGAAGCACCGTCTGCTATTACACGTTCAACAAGATCTTTTTCGGTTACGATTCCAATAAGTTTACCTGCCTGATCTGTAATAATAATTGAACTAATCGAGTTTTTAATCATCAATTCCGCAATTTCTTTTGTTTCAGCTTCCGCATGAATTGTTATAACTGGACTACTCATGAAATCTTGTACACGACGAACATACGGCTCACTCTCGCCATATTCGTCAGCCAAACGAACTTGCTCCCCTAAAGAGGTATAAACATTCGCCAAGCGAATCGACATCTTGCGTAATACATAATCGCGTACGTTTTGATCATCCATACGTTTTTTTATCACTTCATACGGAACCTGTAGACAAATCGAGTCTTCTGCTACCACCATATCAATGTGATGCTTATCAAGCGGCCTAGCCATTTCCCCCAAGTAGTAAGCAAAATTGGAAAAGCCGATAATTTCATCTTCCTGAATGAATTCTAACGTTACCGAACTGCCATCTTGTCCTTCTATTTGAACCTCTGCCGATCCTTTTAACACGATGAGCAATCCTTCTTGTGGTGTTTTGAAATAGTTGGATTTATCCGCTTCCTCATATATCTTTAATTTACAACCTAGCAATAATTGATCAAATTCATTTTCTGTTGTATCGATAAATAAAGGATTTCTATGGATTTTATCATATAACTCACGATCTTTTACCGTCTTCAACATTTCAAAACCTCCTGTTCATGTACACTTTAACAAAGCGTTCACTTCACATTATTCGAATACATATGTCAACAGTACCGTTATATTTAGGTTAAACAATATTCCAGCAGGTAGAATTGATAAAAAACGGTCTCCTCTTCTGACGTGCTGACAGAAGAGGAGACCGTTAGTTGTAAATCTAGCTAGTTATTATAAATCAAGCTCTTTGTAGCCAGTTTCTGCTTTGAAACGAACTTCTGCATAAGAAACTTCGTCTTTTTCATGACGCTTAGAGCTAACAATTGTACCGATCCATGCAGCAAGGAAACCTGCTGGTACGGAAACAATAGCCGGGTTAGCATAAGGGAATAGTGGAGTACCAGTGATAAGTGTCATTCCCTCAACTGGGTTCATTACAGATGGACTGACCGCAACAAGAACTAGCGCTACGATAAGACCTGTTAACATCGATGCCACAGCACCTGTTGTGTTAAATTTCTTCCAATAGATTGTTAATAGAATTGTTGGTACGTTTGCCGATGCAGCAACACAGAATGCCAGTGATACTAAGAACGCAACGTTCAACTTTTCAGAACCTAGTGCAAGAAGGATTGAAGCAACACCGATAGCGATTGAAGCCCAACGAGCTGCAGCAACCTGTTGTTTCTCAGTTACATTACCATTTTTGATGATTTGTCCATAAATATCGTGGGCGATTGCAGAAGCACCTGAAAGTACAAGACCTGCAACAACTGCCAGGATTGTAGCAAATGCAACAGCAGCTACGAATGATTCAAGGGCATCTCCACCAAGGACTCCGGCCAGCATTGGAGCTGCCATGTTTCCTGCGGCGTTTTCTGCGATGATTGCGTCTGCTCCAACGAATTTAGCTGCACCAAATCCAAGGAAGATCGTCAATACATAGAAGATACCAATAATCCATACAGAATAAATTACAGAAGAACGTGCTGTTTTCGCATCTTTAACTGTGAAGAAACGCATTAAGATGTGTGGAAGACCAGCAGTACCTAGAACGAGTGCGATCAATACAGAGATAAGACCGATTGTGTCTTTATAAACAACCCCTGAGTGAAGGAATGCTTCGCCATGCGGAGTAGCAGTTTTCATTGTCTCGAACATACCGATGAAGTTGAAGTTAAACTTCATAAGTACTAAGAAGGAGATAATGATTGTACCCAACATCAAAAGAATAGCCTTAACGATTTGTACCCAGCTCGTTGCAGTCATTCCACCAAATAGAACGTAGATCAACATCATTGTTCCAACGATTAGAACCGCAATCCAATACTCGATACCGAATAATAATTTAATAAGAGCACCCGCACCAACTAATTGTGCAAGCATGTAGAACATTACAATTGTAATTGTGTTCAATGCTGCTGCTCCACGCACTTTCTTAGCGCCGAAACGAGCACCGATCATATCTGCCATCGTAAACTTACCCAAGTTACGTAGTGGCTCAGCAATTAAGAATAGAACAACTAAATAAGCTGTTAACCAACCAATACTGTAGTAGAAACCATCAAATCCGTTAAGTGAAATCGCACCCGCGATACCTAGGAATGATGCTGCTGATAAGTAGTCACCAGCGATGGCCATACCATTTTGCCAACCTGTTAATGATCCTCCGGCAGTGTAGAAATCACTTGCCGTAGTTGTTTGCTTTGCCGCCCAATATGTAATGTAGAGCGTCAACGCGATTACCGCGAAGAATATAGCATAGGAAATCCAACTCATGAACACAACCCCCTTATTTTAGAACGTTTTTCTCTATAATTTTGTCTACTTCAATATCAAAGTGTTTTGCTTTATTCATGTATATGGATGTGAATACCCATACCATAATGAACATCGAGAATGCATAGATCCAAGTCCATGTCATTGCGCCAATTGCTGGTGTTTCAAGAATTTTTGTATAACCTGTTAAGAGTGGAAGAATAAAGTACGCTGCGAAGAAGAAAATAACAAAAGGTGTGGAGAAGCTCTTCTTTCTTTTAACAAGACCTTTAAAGTCTTCAGTTTGAACGAGTTTTTCATAGTCTAATGTGGATTTACCACGCGAAACTTGATTAGTCATTAGTTAATCCCCTTTCTATTTTATATAAATTAGCAAATTAGTTCTTATTCCCCTCCCTTTTATTGAAAACGCTTTCATCCCTGAGCCAAATAGATAATATGTTACAGTGGATGTAATTGTTCATTTGTTATAGTACACATGTAAACAATAACAAAATTCTGCTAGTTTTGCAACATCCTTTTTTGAAGATTTGTAAAATTTAATCTACTAAGCTAATACAAAACCTGCATAGACATAAATCTATCAAATACAGGCGGAAACTACAAGAACTATTTAAAATTATTTAATTTGATTCTTTAAAAAAGATCAAAATTCACTATTGGAATTCCCATTTTTTTTTGCAAGTTTTGAATAATACTGTTAAACAACAGTGAAAAGATGTAGTATATTGTATATCGGCTGTTAGTGCAATTCGACTTATATAAAGACAACTTTTATAGAAAGATGGTGTGATATAATGCCTATCCCTACTAATCATGCACAACCTGTACGTAAAACCGCTAAGGAAAATGCGTTTAGTCAATTACAGAAGTGGATTATTGACGGAACACTCCAACCTGGAGAAAAGCTAAATGACGTAGAATTAGCAGAGGCACTCGGAGTGAGTCGTACGCCTATACGTGAGTCGCTTCAATTATTGGAAGTACAAGGGTTCGTTCAGATGTTCCCCGGTAAAGCAACGCAAGTAACCGATGTAGATCGTGAATCTATTTCTGATTTACTCCCTCCACTTGCTGCACTACAAGCACTCTCAGCTGAACTTTCCATACCCAATCTAACTGACAGTGTGATCAAGAAATTGCGTGACACGAATAAGAAATTCGCCCTAGCAGTTGAAAAGGAAGACTATTTTCAAGCTCTGAAAATTGATGAAAAGTTTCACCAAATCATTGTCGACACAGCTAATAACCCATATATTTCTTCTTTGCTTGTCTCCCTGCAAGCTCATGTGCGCAGACTTTTCTTCCATAATTCCATTATATTGACGGAGAAATCAATTGCAGAACATGAACAGATTATAGATTTGATGAGCAAGCGTGATGGTGAGCAGGTTACAACTGTTATGCGAGAAAATTGGTTACGAGCCATTGAGGAGTTTCACTCTATAAAAGAATGAAGTTATAAATAAACGTGAAAACAGGATCCAATATATCGGATCCTGTTTTTCTTTTATATTTTATTACTATTCGGACCCGTTTGGATATTTACTGCTTCTTTATTGGATAGTGCTACAGCTAAAGCTGTGATCACCGTCACAATCAAAACAGGAACTAACCAGCCGATGCCTTGCGCGTAGTATGGGATGTACGCTGTATATATGTCATCTACAGTGACAAGCCAGTTCGGCATAGTCTTTTCTACCAGAGTGTAAAACTTCACGAGCGCTTCAACAAAACTTATTAGGAACGCCGTGATCGTAGCTGTTCGATATACTAAGCTGGATTGACGGAATAAGGGACCAGTGAACGTCAATATGATTAGTACCATCGCCAGAGGATAAAGTAATACAAGTACCGGAATAGAATAATTGATAATATTCGCTAGACCAAAGTTTGCTACAACCAAGCAGAATGTCGAAAAGAATACTACAAATAACTTATAGCTAATTTTCGGGATAATCGCATGAAAATACTCTCCACATGCTGTAAGTAGACCAATTGCGGTTGTCAGGCATGCTAACATAATCACTACTCCGAGTAACAATAGACCGGTCGTACCAAATAAGTGTGAGGCAGTTTCACTTAATACAGACCCTCCACCATCAAGATAACCAAATAAATCAACTGAAGTAGTCCCCAGATACGCAATACCTAAATATATAATGGCTAAAAATCCAGAGGCTACAAGTCCCGTCTTAGCAGTAGAAGCCAATATCTGCTTTTTACTAGTAATGCCCATCGCATGCAACGCATTAATGACAATAATTCCAAAAACGAGTGAAGCCAATGCATCCATCGTATTATACCCCTCAAGGAAACCAGTAAAGAACGGCGTTTCATTGTATGGAGCTTGTGGAGCTTGTGAAACTTGTGCACTTCCCATTGGATTAAGAAGAGTCATACCAATTAAACCAATCAATAAAATAATGATAAGCGGAGACAAATACTTACCTACTCGATCAACGATTTTGGCAGGGTTTAATGATAGCCACATACTGATTCCAAAGAATGCCAATGTAAATAGTAAACGGGCAAGATCAATAGAAAAGCCATTCAAAAATGGAGCGACCCCAATGTCAAATGCCACAGCTCCTGTACGTGGTGCCGCAAAAAAAGGACCAATTGTTAAGTAAAGTATTGCTGTAAATAGAACAGCATATACCGGATGTATTCGACTTGCCAAGTCCTGTAAATCTTTCTTGCCAGAGAAACCGATAGCCAATATACCTAAAAAGGGTAAACCAACTCCAGTGAATAAAAAGCCAAGCATCGCTTTCCACGTTTGATCTCCAGCAAGCTGTCCAAGCTCTGCGGGGAAAATTAGATTACCTGCCCCAAAAAATAATGCGAATAGCATAACACCAATAACTAAGCTCGATGAAAACGATAATTTTTTCTCCATATGTTTAAAAATCCTCCCAAAAACAACAGCACTTATTTGTATGCAATATATCACGTTCCCTCATATTACTCTTCCCTATTTAGAAAATCAACAGCCAACTAAATCATTTAACTTTTGCGTTTATTGCTAACTTACTGACTATTTATCGATTTATAAAAATGTATTCTTAAAATAAAAAAACTGATCTTTTTAAAGATCAGTTTAAAGTTAAATATGAGATATTAATTTATAGGAGTTAGGGATTTCCGTTACAAAGGTGACCGTTCTCTAGGAAGGCGTGGGAGAGCGTCCGCCTGGAAAACGGTACCTTCTCTCCCTAACTCCCTATATATAAAATGAAACCACAACATCAATTCAACACAAACTTCGTCTGACTGTATCCCTCTTTCAACTTAGTTACTTGCAACGTAGCAGGAATAGCCTCTTTCATCTCCTCGATATGTGAAATGACACCAATCATTCTGCCGGACTGTTGAAGAGCAATCAGCGTATCGATAGCTTTCTGAATAGCTTCTTCATCCAACGCTCCGAAACCTTCATCGATAAACATCGTCTCCATGCGAACGGCACCTTGGAAGCTTTGAATGACATCCGCCATCCCTAGTGCCAAACATAGAGAAGCATTGAACTTCTCTCCACCTGATAACGTCTTGACGTCTCGGGTCTGTCCTGTATACGCATCATGAACATCTATGCCTAAACCACTTTGCTTTCCTCTAGTCTCTTGACGATCACTACGTACTAATTCATACTGTCCGTTCGATAAATCACGCAAGCGTATATTGGCCGCTTGAATGATGCGTTCCAAATACTCGATTTGAATATAACGTTCAAATGATATTTTTAATTGATTTTGACCACGAACTATATCGTATAGATTTGCAATCTTTCCGTAGGTCTTTTCAAGTTCCGCTTCTTTTGATTTGCTTGTTTCTAATTCTTTGTGCAGATCTAGTGCGGCCTGTTGCCATGCTTTTGATTGATTATATAGGGCAAACGCTTCTTCATATTGTATTTTCAGCGCTTCTACTTGATTCTCCATACTCGCCATGTCCATCAGTTGTTTGCCCTCCACAGACTTCTTGAGTTCTGCTACGGTTGACTTCAACGTGTGAAGCGTTTGGGCGAATTCTTGAAGTTGTTGCTGGATAGCCTGGCGTTTTTGTGTCGGCAGTTTTACTTGTAAATAATTCTCTTCTGAAGTAAACCCTTCTTCTTTTAGACGTTTAGTAAACGAAACTACACTTTGATCCAACTTTTCTTTCATATCTGCAAGTGACTTCTTCTCCAGATCTTCTCGGGATTCCCATTTTGTTTTTTCCGTTGTAACGTCTTGTAATCTCTGTTGAATAGATTTCCAAGCATTTTCAAGTTGTAGATTTGTTGCTTCTTTAGATTGAATTTGTTTTTGCAACGCGGATAGCTCTTGTAGGTTTTCTGGAACAGTTGCAAGCACGTGTTCATACAGTGCTTGTTTCGTTTCGAGTTCTCCTTTTGATTCGTTATGTTGCTGCTCTAATCTTTTTATTTCTATAGCAAGCTTTTCCATCTCTAGTTCTGATTGACTTTGCTGTTCTTTTCTTTTTTTCAGTAATTCTCGTTTGCTTCTAAGTACGGACACCTTTTCCGTCAACTCTGTTTGTTCTTTTTGATAATCATGTCTCAAATCCACTTGTTGTTCATGCAGTTCAGCCTCACTTGCCTCAATGCGCTGTTGCACTTGCTGTAATTCAGCTTGCTTAAGATGGAAAGTCTGTTCTTTATGTGTCAACTCTATTTTCGCTTTGTCTAATTGTTGCTTAGATACATGTTCTCCTTCCGATTCACCTGCCTTTTTAGGGTGCTCTATACTACCGCAAACAGGACAAGATTCTCCATCATGGAGTGCAGCAGCGAGGATTACCGCTTGATTGCCAATCCAACGATTCTCAAGCGCTTGATAGACTTCTGTGTACTGCTTTACTTGTTGCTCGGCTATTTTATACTGGGCTTCGAGCTCTTTTTGATTTGCCAGTTGTTGCCCGTGAGATAGTACTTGCTTCGCGATAGCTTTAGTATTTGCAAGTTTCTCTATCAACTGTTCATGTTTTTCCAATGAAGTTTCTAATTCTTTTATTTCATTTTTTTGAACAGTTATCATTTCTTTTTGCTGATCATACGCTTGTTTATTTCCTAATAAGGACTCTTCTACTTCCTTGACTGTTTTCTTGAGTGACTCTAGCACTTTTCGTTGCGTAGCTAGGCCCGATACTGTCGGAAGAAGATGATTCAACGTCAGTAACTCTTCTTTTATTTCATTTCTTTCAGGTTCTTTAGCTAGTTCTCGTTCAAAAGAAGCCTGTGTTGAGACGAATTTCTCCTCTGCAGCGGCAAGGGCTGTCACAGCTTCAGAGTAGCCTTGATCTTTTTTCTGCCATTCCGCTTGATTAGTCTTCACGAGTTGTTCTACATCTTCTAATCTTGCTGCTCGTTCTGCTTGTTGCAATTGTTGTTCTAGTATTTTCATTTCTTGTTCTTTCGCTTGCAAACTACCTAGTTCATTTTGACGTTGCTGCAATTTCGTAAATTGTTCATTGATTAAACGAGCTTCATGTAGTTGCTGTTGCTTTTCATTATGGACGCTATAAAGTCTTGTATATTCTTTATGCGTTTCGCTAGATCGTGTTTCATGGTGTGTATGTTCTTGTTGAAAGCCAGACACAAGTTGATGGTAGTTTGGATACTCAGACTGTAATTCGGTAAACAATAACGAGTTACGTTCAGGTAACTTTGCCGGTATTTGATGAAGGATTGCATCACTCATTTGCTTTTCACGTTGAAATTCCGCATTTGCTTCTTCTTTTTTCACTTTTAACCGTTCAACAATTTTTTGATACGGTTCAGTTTTAAAGATTTTGCGCATGATCGCTTCCTTATTCCCTGTATCGGAAGTTAAGAATTTACGGAATTCACCCTGAGGCAGCATCATGATCTGGCTGAACTGCGCATGCGTAAAACCTAATAATTGTTCGATCTTGTCATTTACTTCGGTGACTATTTGACGATCAACTGCTGGAATGAATTGCTCCTCTTTTTCTTCGAATAACTCACAGCGACCAAGTGTATCATTTTTATTTCCTTTCTTTCGGTAAGGAATCTGGCGCACAACTCGAAACCGACGCTTGTGAATATCAAATGTTAATTCAACTGTCGTTTGGACGTCATCCTCAGCAAACTGACTGCGCAATGCTTTCGTGTCTGTACGATCTTCGCCACTTGCCTGTCCATATAACGCAAAACAAATACCGTCGAAGATAGTAGTTTTTCCTGCACCCGTCTTTCCCGAAATAACAAATAAACGATGCTCTTTTAAATCGCGAAAATCAACCGTTTCTTTATCTTTGTATGGTCCAAATGCCGTCATAGTTAGCGTAATTGGCTTCATGAGTGACCCTCCTCTTTCATAACATCCCACAAGACTTCAGCGAATAGCTCTTTCGTCTCTTCATCTGCTTCTTCGCCTTGAAGTTCTTTAAAGAAGGAAGCAAACATTGCCTGGTCATCTTCTTTTTTCTCGACATCTACTGATCCGCCAATTCCATCCGAAGAAGAAACGACTAGTTTACGCTCCACATGCATCGCATTTGGAAAGACGGATCGAATTTTCTCCATAGGTTGTATAACCGGTACCGTATCTAGCAGTTTGACGTACACATAATCTTCATTATGTTCCATCGCCACTATATCCTCCATGGTCCCTTCCACCGTACGCACATCATGCAGTGGAGTAAGTAATCTTTTCTCAGTTTCTACTTCGCCATTCTCTGCCAGTTCAACAATTAGATAACCTTTTTGATGATTCTGTTCAGAAATAGAGTATTTTAACGGTGATCCAGAATAACGAATTGTTTCATTACCTACAAAATGCGCCTGATGCAAATGACCAAGCGCTGTATAATGAAACGGCTCAAATAAATCAGAAGATACATATTCAGCACCGCCAATAGATAATGGACGTTCGGCGTCACTTGTGTTTTCCTCTTTCTCGCCATGTTTTGTGATGAACGCATGTCCGACTAAAACATGCCGAGCGTCTTTATCCATTGATTGCTCGATACGTTCAATAATCTTTTTCATCGCTTTCTGATGAGTAGATATCGTATCATCTTCAAACAAATAACTGACTACTGATGGATCTGCGTAAGGTATCAAATGAAAATAGACGTCGCCATATTGGTCATGCAGTTTTATCGGAGACAAATGAGTGGATAATTCTCCTGTTATGTACAATCCTTGACCTTTCATAAAAGTACTACCGAAATGAAGTCGGCTTGGACTATCGTGATTTCCTGCAATTGCGATGACAGGTGTTTTCAGATCGATAACAATCTCTTGTAGAACTTCATTCAACAAACCTACCGCCTCTGTTGGTGGAATCGCACGATCGTAAAGATCCCCAGCAATCACCACTACATCTGGTCGTTCTTTCTTAATCTCTTCTATAAAAGCTTGTAAAATAAAGCGCTGGTCCTCTGTCATGTAAACTCCTTGCACGAGTTTTCCAAGATGCCAATCTGCCGTATGGAAAATCTTCAAATCCATTCCCCTCTCTTCATATATATAAGTAGAGACAGGAAGAATAGTGTAACAGCGGATCTGTATAAAACATCCTAATCTGCTACACCTATTCTTCTGTCTTATTTAATTATTCTTTACTGCTTTATCAGCTTCATTTAGCACTTCACCAATTTTTCTTTCGTTGATGACCAAGTCTGCATAGCGATCCATTTCAGTAGGTTCCATATTAACAATGACCAACTTCGCGCCCTGTTCTTTTGCTATCAGTGGAAATTGATTTGCTGGAGTTACAGTCAACGATGAACCGAGTACGATGAACAAATCTGCCTTCTCACTTTCAAAAATCGATTGAATAAATGCTTCTTCTGGCAACATCTCTCCAAATAACACAACGGACGGTCGTAATTTCCCGCCACAGTCACAGTAAAATTCATCATGCGCGTACCGTTCATTGTCGTACACTTTACCACATGTTTCACAATGTACATTACGAAGTGTTCCGTGAAGTTCCATGACATTTTTTGATCCAGCCATCGTGTGGAATCCGTCGACGTTTTGCGTAATAATGCCGTTGATTAGTCCTTGCTTTTCCCATTTAGCCAATATCTCATGACCAGCATGTGGCCCCGTTTCTTTCGCAGCAATGACACGTTGCTTGTAGAACTGTAGAAATTGTTCAAATTGTTCATTTAAAGCAGTTGTACTTGCCACTTTCGCAGGATCTTCAGTTTCCCACATGCCCGTTTTAGCGGAACGAAAATCAGGTAATCCACTTTCTGTTGACATACCTGCTCCTGTATAGACGATAGTACGTTTCGATTCTTTCAATAAATCTCCCAGCACTGTCCTCATCCTTTCAACTAGCGAAATTATGTTCTATCTATTATAGTAGCATATCCTGTTTGACTGATAATTACCAAATGATACGGAAATAGAAAAGCGGATATCCCAAATGGATATCCGCTAAGTATTATTGTGCTGTGATTTTTTTAATTGCTTCCAGATCAATCAATCCGTCAATTTCATTGCTCTTAATATAATCTGCTTCCTGACTGATATCAGCCATTTCTTGCAATACATCTTCATTTACATCAGTTGAGACGACAATACGGCTGAAAGCTGCTTCAAGTTCATCGCTATTTAATTCTTTGCCTGTCAGATCTTTGATATGCTTCACAACTAACGCTTGCGCTTTCTCTGGCTCGTCACGAACAAACTGAACTGCTTTTGCGTGAGCTGTTAAATAAGAATTTAATAGTTTTTCATTTCCTAAGAATGCATCACTAGTGGCAACTACTGTATTCGTAGACTCTTTACCCCAAGCAAAGTCCTCCCAGTCCAAAATCAATTTACCACCTGCTTGATTTTGTAAGATATACCCCCAAGGTTCTTGCGTTGCTGCACCATCAACTGAATCTTGGATGAATAAAGTCGCTGTATCCGCGGGTGCTGCCGCGAAGAATTCAACTGATCCACCATTCGCTTTTGCTTTTAAATCTACGTCTTTCAATGCTTTACGTAACATTACGTCCTGTGTACTTCCGATTACTGGTATAGCGATACGCTTCCCATCAAGATCTGCCAATTCATTAATGTCACTCTTGTCGTCTGCTACTAATACTGCACCACCATTTACTGCGCCGGATACAATATGGTATTTTGGATCTTTAACGAAATAGTTAATAACAGGTCCTGGTCCAACAGTTCCGATATCGATCGAGTTAGAAGCCATTGCTTCCATGAATAGCCCACCGTTACTTACAGTTTTTGTTGTGATCTTAATATCTTCACCGAATTCTTCCGCGAAATAATTATTTTCTAGTCCTATGATCGTTGCGATATGCGTCAAGTTCGGAAAGTATCCAATCTTTACTTCACTTTTATCCGAGCTGCCTGCGTCTGTTTTTCCGCATCCTGATAAGATCCCTACAATAGCAAATACCGAAAGTAGTCCACCCAATAATTTCTTATTCATATTCTATTCCCCTTTTCTTAGAGCGTTTTACGCCCGAATTCCCCATTTTCTCTCTACACTGCGTTCCAAACGTAAGAATAATACATTATCCATAATCGTTCCGATCACACCGATGATGATCATGACCGAAATAACTAAATCCATTTGTCCAAGTGCGCGTCCTGCTTCCAGTAGTTGACCGAGACCGACGCTTGCACCTAGCAATTCCCCTGCCATGAGCGCTCTCCAAGAGAAAGCCCATGCGATACGTAAACCAGAAATCAATTGCGGTACAGATGCGGGCAAAATTACCGTCCGCAAAAAGTGAAGCCCGCTAGAACCTAATGATTTTGCTACGCGTTGATATAACACCGGTACGTTTTTGAACCCGCTCGTTGCATTGACAATCATTGTCCAAGTTGCGCCTAATGTAACGATAAATAAAATAGCAAAATCATTGAGACCAAACCAGATGATGGCAAGCGGGAACCAGACGATACTCGGAATGGACTGTAATGCCGTCACGAGAAATCCAAGTGTGTCTTCTACGATTTTGTAGCGCCAGATCAGATAACCAAGCACCAGCCCTAGTATAGAAGCAATCGTGAATCCGATTAGTAATCTACTGAGGCTCGCACCGATTGCAGTCAAGATTTGTCCGGAGATGAGTCCTGAAATCAAAGTCGACATAACTTGCGTGAAGCTCGGAAACATAAAATCGGGTAAATCCGATAGTCTAGATGTGACTTCCCATATCGCCACTAGTATCCCGAGAAACACTATTCGTCTTAAAGCTGTAGTCATCGCCCATCTCCTCCTTCAATACCTTCTCTATTTCTTCTTGCAGTTCAGCTAAAATCTGTTTTTCTAGTTGCAACGTCACATCACTAGGCATGACACCGTCTTTGGAATCTTTGGAGATGAAAGTCGCTTTAATTTTTCCGGGACGTGTCGCAAACACGACTATCTTTTGAGAAAGTAATACGGCTTCCCGGATATTATGCGTAATGAAGAGAATCGTTACTTTCGTTTTTCTCCAAATATCCAATAACTCCTTATGAAGTACCATGCGTGTCTGTTCATCTAGTGCCGCAAATGGTTCATCCATCAAAAGAATGTCTGGTTCCATCACAAGTGCACGGGCAATAGATACGCGTTGCTTCATTCCTCCAGATAGTTGATGTGGATAGGAATCGATATAATTACCTAAATGGACCATTTTCAACATCTCAATAGCTTTTTGTTCTGCTTCTTTTTTCGGCATTTTCTTTAGAAGCAACCCATATGTAACGTTGTCTAGTACTGTCAACCAAGGAAACAATCCTGCTTCTTGAAAGACGACTACGCGGTCGGAGCCGGAACCTTTAATTTCTTTTCCATCAATACTGATTTTCCCTTGATCAGCTTTTTCCAGCCCTGCAATCAAATACAACATAGTGGATTTCCCGCAACCTGAAGGACCTACAATGGAAACAAACTGTCCTTTTTCTATCTCAAGATTGATGTTATCCAATACCTTGACCGTTCCCTTGTCTTTATGGGGAAAGCTCTTTTCAATGCCTTGAATTTCTAAATACATGTTGATTCCCCCTCATTAGCATTTTCCATTCGTTTACGTTTTAATCCCTACTAACTTTATATGTTTTATATATATAATCTACCATTCCTATTGGATTTGTCAATACTATTTAAAATTATTTTTTCAATCTATTTTAAAAATATAGTCGTAATTCAGTAGAGATAGCTTTTCACTACTCTACCTTGCTAATATATTACATAAAAAAACCTCCACCTGATGTAGGTAGAGGTTAATTTCGCTAGTAGTTATTGAAATAAATCACTCGATAAATATCTTTCGCCGGAATCCGGTGCAATACAAACAACTGTATCTTCTGGTGATAATCGCTTAGCCACTTGCAATGCTGCATACAGAGATGCACCACCTGACGGACCGAGTAATACACCTTCTTGTCTAGCAAATTGTCTGACTGTATTATATGCATCGTCATCTTCAATACGGAAAATTTCGTCGTATACAGTACTATTTAATACGGAAGGGATAAATCCTGGGCTTGTACCTACCAGTTTATGCTTTCCAGGTTTACCACCCGATAATACTGGTGATCCTGCGGGCTCAACTACATGGACTGTAATCGAAGGGTCATGTTGCTTCAATGATTCGCCTGTTCCCGTTACCGTACCACCCGTTCCTGAAGTACAGACAAAAGCCGTTAATTTGCGATCGATTGATTGAATCGCATCGATAATTTCCACAGCAGTTGTATGCCTATGACTATCTGGATTGGCTTTATTTTCAAACTGCATAGGAATGAAACTATTGTCGATAGACGCTGAAATTTCATTCGCTTTTGCGATCGCACCCGGCATACGTTCTGCGCTAGGTGTAAGCACAACCTTGGCTCCATATGCCTTCATTAAGTTAATACGCTCAATTGTAGAATTATCCGGCATAACGAAAATTGCAGGATATCCTTTTGCAGCAGCATTCATGGCCAGTCCGATTCCTGTATTTCCTGATGTCGGCTCGATAATCGTGGCACCGGGTTTCAGCACACCATTCTTTTCGGCTTCTACTAACATTTGATAAGCTGCACGATCTTTTACACTTCGGCTCGGATTAAAGTACTCCAGTTTCACATATACAGCAGCACCTGTAGTTTCGCCGAGCGTTCGTACTCTTACTAGCGGAGTATCGCCAATTAATTCCGCCATATTATTGACTACTTTCATTTCGTACACCTACTTTTCATGATGATAAAACTAGTAATCTGATTATGAAGCTGATGTAATCTTTTGATCACGTGGTAAAGCTAAACCAACTAAACCAATGAACGGTAAGAACGACGTAATAATCATCGTTTGATAGATTCCAATATAGTCGATAAGACTTCCTATGGCAACTGCACCAATAGCTCCCATTCCAAAAGCTAATCCTACGGTTAATCCGGCCATCGTACCAATCTTCGAAGGTACGAGCTCTTGAGCATAGATGACAGTAACCGAAAAGCTAAGCATGATAAAGAATCCAATGGTTAGTAGTAGTAATATGATTCCCCACACAGGAGCATATGGAAGTAATAAACTTAGCGGCAATGGTACGACAAGCGACAAGACAATCACTTTTTTTCGTCCCATACGATCTGCCATCGGTCCACCGAAAAACGTTCCGACAGCACCTAGAGCCAAGAATAGGAAAATATACAACTGACCATGTTGGATCGTCATGCCATAGTTTTCGATCAGATAGAAAATATAGAAGCTCGTAATATTCGTTACATAGAATGAACGCGCAAATATGATGACCATTAATAATGTCAACGCAATGACAACTTGTTTCTTAGTCAGGTTTTCCATTGTCGTCAATAGTACTTTCTTCCGCTTACCTAAACGTTCTTCATCGAGCTGCTTCTTATACCAGATGGAAATACGGGATAGCAAGGCAATTCCTGCTGCAGCTACTAAAACGAAAACCGCTGCGCCTATTTGGCCTAGGGGAACGAGAACAAATGCACTAATTAACGGTGCAAGTGCCTGGCCTGTGTTACCTCCTACTTGATAGATAGACTGTGAAAGTCCACGCTTGTCTCCTGCAGCCAAAAACGATACACGGGAACCTTCTGGATGAAAGATAGCTGATCCTAACCCGAGCAACATAACGGAAAGAATAATCAGCCAATAACTTGGCGCCAATGCTAACCCCGCAATTCCGACCATTGAAAATGTCATACCTATAGGCAAAGCAAACGGCTTCGGCTTACGATCACTCAAATATCCTACAACGGGTTGAAGTAGAGAAGCTACGATGTTCAATGCAAATACAATGAAACCTAATTGTTTATAACTAAATTGAAATTCCTTTTCCAAAATCGGCAACATCGCCGGAATCACTGCCTGCAGTGTGTCGTTGAATAAATGACATACTGCAATCGCGATCATGATTGGAAATACCGGATTCGCTACGGCAGTCTGTGGAGATTTATTCATACCCTCTGGTCACACCTTATCTAGTTGTCTATTTTACTTCGTGAATGTAGCAGGCATGACAACCCCTACTACTTCTCCAGTGGCACATAGTTCATCGCCTGCGAAAATTTCTACTGCGACCTTCCACTTCTTCGGGTGAATCTCCGTGACGTTCCCAACAGCCTTTAATACTACTCCTTGTGGTGTCGGCTTACTATATGTAATCTGCAAGGAAGCTGTCACAAAGCGTGGAGGAACAGATCCATCACCTGGTTCATGACCATTTTTCCGGTGTAATGCGAGCGCGCAAGACCCCGTACTATGGCAATCCAAAAATGAAGCTAGAAATCCTCCGTACACAAATCCTGGTATGGCAGTATATTTTTCTGGCGGTAAAGAATAGGTAGCCGTCTGATTGCCTTCCCAACCTGTTCGGAAATGATTTCCTTCCTCATTGAGACTCCCACAACCATAACACCATGAAAAGTCATCCGCATAATCGTCCTGGACTGCATGTGTAACATATTCTTTCATAGTTAGTACCTCCCTTTCAGATGAGTCTCTCTATTATACATTCCGAATATTGAAATATCGAGCCAAAACGAAATAACTATCATTACACTGATAGTTATGTGCGTATCTTCACTACTACATTCATATACTAGTGAGAAACGTTATTTTGCGGAAGGAGGGAATTCTAATGAAAATACGTGGTGTGATATTGGCACTGCTAGTGGCTGGAGGATTTTATGTCATGATTCAGACAATTGATGAAGCTTCCTCCCATCCTTTTGAGCGACTACAAGACCAACAGCTAAATGGTTTAAATCCTTACTCTTCAATCACTTTTCGGCAACCTGGCTCTCAAGCACGACATGCCGTTACTTGGAAAGTAGACGAAGCTGAAGAAATAGACCGATTGCTATCATTTCTCCAAGCATATGATTATGAGAGAATAGATCCGGACACACTGCAATTGTTTGACGATCAATCGCTCTTCACAATTGATTTACAAGACGAGACTGGAAATCGAATGACCATTCTAATTGAAGAAGGAGTTTTAATCCATAATGATCGCCTATACTACGAAGTTGTCAATGGTCCTATGCAAGTAGATTGGCTAATGGATTTTATCATTTCCAATAAACCATAACTTTGTACTCTGAACATTCATTGTATTATACTAGTAATTAATTCGGCAACCGAATAATCGATTTGAAGGAGAGATTCACATTGGTGAAAAGCTTACCTAAACGCGCCCAAGTAAACGAACAAGAAACTTGGAATTTACACATTCTATTTGAAAACGAGCAAGATTATCAGAAAGCCTTAGCAGATGCAAAAGAAGAAGCGGCTGCTTTCGAGAAAAATTTTAAAGGGACCGTTACAGATGCAAACTCCGCTATTCAAGCATTAGATGCATATCGCAGTCTACAGGAGAAACTCACCAAAATCTCGAGTTATGCTGAGTTGACAGCAAGTGTCGATTTAACAAATGATGATTCGCAGATGAGAGAAAGTAAATTTGGTTCAATCGCTGCGAAAATCGGTAGCCAAACTGCATTCATAATGAGTGAATTAACGGAGCTTTCTGAGCAAACGTTACAGCAAGCGAGTGAACAATCAAAAGGGTATGCCAGCTTATTCGATAAGATAATTCGGGAAAAACCGCATCAACTACATCCCGAGGTAGAGAAAACACTCGCTGCATTCTCTTCTTCTTTCCAGGCACCGTATTCATTGTATAATACGACGAAAATGGCGGATATTAACTTCCCTGATTTCACTTCAGACGGAAAAGCTTATCCTTTAAGCTATGTATTATTCGAAGGGAAATGGGAGTCTGAACCGAAGACGCCAGTAAGACGTGCAGCCTTTAAAACATTCAGTGATACATTGCGCAAATATCAACATACAACTGCCAAAACCTATGATATGCATGTACAGATGGAAAAAACGACTTCTGACTTACGTGGTTATGACTCTGTTATTGATTATTTATTGATGGAACAAGACGTAGATCGTTCCATGTACAATCGCCAAATTGATGTAATCATGGAAGAACTAGCACCCCATATGCGCAAGTATGCGAAACTTCTTCAGAACATCTACGGTCTGGATGAAATGACATTTGCAGACTTAAAAATGCCAGTAGATCCATTATATGAACCTTCAATTACAGTCGAAGAATCTAAAAAATATATGAATGATGCCCTTTCTGTTATGGGTGAAAATTATCTTGATATGGTGAACCGTGCCTATTCAGAACGCCGGATTGATTTTGCGCAAAATGAAGGAAAATCTACAGGTGCATTTTGTGCAAGCCCTTACGGCAGTGGCTCATTCATATTGATTTCGTGGACAGGCAGCATGGAAGATGTCTTTGTACTGGCTCATGAATTAGGCCATGCCGGACATTTCAATTATGCCAATGAAGCACAAAATCTGTTTAACTCACAATCGTCACTGTACTTCATCGAAGCTCCTTCAACTATGAATGAAATGCTGATGGCTAATCATTTATTGAAGAATTCCAATGACCCGAAATTTAAGCGTTGGGTACTATCTTCTATCGTAGCCAGAACGTATTACCATAATTTCGTTACGCATCTGCTTGAAGCCGCGTTCCAGCGTAAAGTGTACGAACTTGTGGATGCAGGCGGCAATGTCAATGCCACTATTTTGAATGATTTGAAACGTGGCGTACTTGAAGAATTCTGGGGAGACAGCGTGAGAATAAATGAAGGTGCAGAATTGACATGGATGCGTCAACCACATTATTACATGGGCTTGTACCCGTACACATACAGTGCTGGATTAACGATTTCTACTGAGATGGCAAAACGCGTATTGCAAGAGGGAGAACCAGCTGTTGAAGATTGGCTAAACACTTTACGTGCAGGCGGTTCAAAGAAACCAGCGGAACTCGCAAAAATGGCGGGAATCGATATCACGACAGACAAACCATTGCGCGATACGATCTCTTATATCGGTGGATTAATCGATGAAATCGAGAAGCTGACTGAAGAAATTGAAGCACAATAAGTTAGATAAATAAAAGCATCCGCTTTGCAGGTTTTACTCCTGTAAAGCAGATGCTTTTCTATTATTTCATTATTTCGCTTAGGATTTCATATGAACGAAGTCGGTCTTCATGATTGAATATACCTGAACTGATAATCAATTCATTCGCTTTCGTCATATCTACGAACTCTTCCAATTTACGTTTTACTGTTTCAGGACTACCAATAATAACAGATGGTGATTGACTTTGCTGCGCTACCGCTTCTTGTTCAAACGGCGACCACTGCGCATCAATATCATCAATCGGTGGTTGGAACTGGATCATTTTACCTTGACGGATATTCAAGAATTGCTGTTGCATAGATGTAGCCAGATACTGGGCTTTTTCGTCAGTATCCGCAGCAATCAAGTTTACGCCCATCATGGCATGTGGCTTCTGAAGATCTTTCGAAGCCCGGAAATTTTGATGGTAGATTTGCAATGCTTGCATCATAAATTGTGGCGCAAAGTGGCTGGCGAATGAAAATGGCAAGCCAAGTTCTGCCGACAATTGAGCACTAAAGCCACTTGAACCAAGCAACCAAATAGGAACATCCTGCCCTGCACCTGGAAATGCACGAACACGGTCAGTTGGATTACCTTCAAAGTACATACGCAACTCTTCCACTTGTTGAGGGAAATCTTCTCCACCGCTTTGTAACGTGCGACGAAGTGCATAGGCTGTTGCCTGGTCGCTACCCGGCGCACGGCCTAATCCCAAATCAATACGGCCTGGATACATCGCGTCTAGTGTACCAAACTGCTCTGCAATTACTAATGGCGCATGGTTTGGCAACATGACGCCACCAGATCCCACTCGAATTTCCTTGGTCATTTGCGCTACATGTCCAATGATAATCGATGTAGCGGAACTTGCAACGCCGGGCATATTATGATGCTCTGCCAACCAGTAACGATTGAATCCCCAATCTTCTGCATGTTGCGCAAGATCCACACTGTTTTTGAACGATTGCCCTGCATGGCTACCTTCATTGATCATGGCTAAATCTAATATGGATAACGGAACGTCGTTAAATAGTTTCGCGTTTTCTCTAATCAATTCATTCTCTCCTTCTGACAGCCACCATTTTTCTTAACCCACTCAAAAATGGCCTGAATAATACCTTCTAATTCTTTACCTTTTGCAGTAAGCTCATACTCTACTTTTCTAACCGTTGGATCGGATTGATTTTTGATGACCAAACCATGCGCTTCCAACTCACGCAATCTCTCCGTTAGAAGACGATCTGATATTCCTTCGATCTCCGCCGATAACTCAAAGAACCTTTTGGGTCCATCTAATAAATGATAAATGATAATTCCCATCCAACGCTTACCGATAAACTCGATTGTATTGTGGAAACTATCGCAACTTTTTTGACCTTTAGGATTTACCGACTGAACAAACTCTTCATTTTTCTTCATTAGCAAAACCCCAATCCTGTACTTCCTTCACTTTATCACATTCATGTTTGACAAACAAGCTTACTAATAGTAATCTTGAAATTAACTTACTAATAGTAAGTAAAATAACATTATTAAGAGGAGTTTTATATTATGTCCCAACATTACGATGAGTTATTGGAAGTTATGCATGCACGCAAATCTGTTAGAAAGTTTGATGCGAACTATACAATCGATAAAGAAGATATTACGACTATGCTGGATGAGGCAACTTCTGCGCCATCTTCGAGTAACTTGCAGCCATGGCGTTTTCTAGTTATACAAGATCAAGAGTTGAAGAAGAAAATCAATCGTTTTTCATTTAATCAAGAACAAATCGAAACCGCGTCGGCTATTATCGCGGTGATCGGTGATACGGAAATGTATCATAATATTGATGAGATTTATCTTTCGAATTTAGCTGCAGGAAATATAGATGAGGAGCATGTGCAGATTCAAATTAATAATGCCAAGGCGGCTTATCCGAACGCACCACTTGAGGCGAGACGCAATATTGCGACGTTTGACGCGGGTCTAGTTTCGATGCAGTTGATGTTGATTGCGAAGGCTAGGGGGTATGATACGGTGCCGATGGGTGGATTTGATAAGCAACAGTTTGCGGAGTCGTTCGAGCTTGAGTCTCGCTACGAGCCACTTGTGCTGATCGCGCTAGGCAAAGCCGCTTCACCTGCTTACGGCTCTACTCGACTGCCAATTGATGCGATTACTACTTATATGTAAAATATAGGAAGTTAAGAAGAGCGAAAGGCAGTGTGTAGGGGTGGGGATTTCCGTTCCGAGCGGACGCTTTCCTGCGGGCATGGCTTGAGCCTCCTCGTTCGCTACGCTTCCTGCGGGGTCTCAAGGCTCATGCTATTCCCGCGGGAGTCGCCGCTCTGCACTCCAATCCCTTGCAATACGAGTGGGATATACTTTTTATTACGCATTAAAGTAAGTGTTGTAATAAATTTTGAACTTTGATACTTGAATCTAAATAAGTTAAGACAAAATAATAATTCACAAACTACCTACCGTGAGTGATCTAAGTACCTCCTCTACAAGAGGTAGGGTGGAAGCTCCAGTTGGCGGCGACTGGGAAAGCGTCCGCCAACTGGAGCTTTCATCCCGAACCACTCACAAACTCACTCACTCTAACAAGCACTTGCTTTTAAACTTAAACTATACAAAAGAGGATGTCCTAGAAGTGTTACTACTTCCTAGACATCCTTTCATTTGTATGGCTTTCTGAAATCATTCTTGTTCAATCGTTACCTTACAACTTGTCTCATCATACTTACCATAAGCCGCATGATAGGTTGGACCGACTCCTGCTTTAAAGGTTAGGGAGTGGCGAATGCCGGCTGTGATGAACTTTTTCGCCTCAATTACGGCATCTTGCACTGTTTGTCCCTTTGCCAGACCCGCTGTAATAGCTGCAGAGTAACTGCAACCCGCTCCATTCGTATTGATCGTATCAATTCTTGGCGCTTCAAGTAGATAGAACTGTTTTCCATCGTACAACACATCCACTGCAGGTCCTTCCAACCTGCCGCCTTTAACTAAGACGAACTTCGGTCCCATTTCAAACAAGCGTCGTGCGGCTTCTTTTAAATCGTTGACCGATTTTAGCTCCATACCCCCTAATAAATAAGAAGCTTCTGGCATATTCGGTGTAATAATCGTTGCAAGAGGAATCAATTGCTTCTGCATTGCTTCCATTGCATCGTCTTTCAACAGTGCCGAGCCCATTTTTCCAATCATTACTGGATCTACTACGATATTTTGAATTGCGGACTGCTTGATCCACTCCACCACATTGACAATAATCTCTTTAGTGAACAACATACCCGTCTTCATCGCATCGACACCGATATCTTCATGTATTGTTACTAATTGCGCTTCAATCGCTTCCCAAGATTGAGGGAATATGCCTTGACCCGTTCGAGGGTTTCTCGCAACAATCGCTGTAACGGCTGTTGTACCGAATACATCAAACTCCTGGAACGTTTTCAAATCTGCTTGGATTCCTGCTCCTCCACGTGCAGCAGAACCAGCGATAGTTAATGCGCGTTTGATCATCGTTCATTCCTCCTGTCTACTATGTAATACATCTAGATATCTCTTAATTATCTACGTCATTGTACAGGATAACGTGGCTTGGTTATAAGAGTCAATTTCATTGTCTTTCACATGATCAGAATATACTTCCCTTAATTAAAAATTCCCTATCCAGCAGTAGGATAGGGAAAAGTCTTGATACCATTACAGCATATACGAAATATCAGAAGCTACTGTTGGATATGCGAATGGCATCTTCTTTAATTCTTCGACAGGAATTTGGAAACGAATCGCTAGGGCAAAATGGTTAATTAGTTCATCCGCTTCCCCACTCAATAGGTGGGCGCCGAGCACGACATCTTTCTCTTGATCGATAATTACTTTAAATGCCGCTGCCCCTTCGTTCGTTCGTCTATATGTGAACCACTCCGTTGCATCTTGTGACTTTACGAACACTTTCAAACCGGACTCTTTTGCCTCTTGTTCGCTCATTCCGACTGATGCTAACTTTGGAACAGTGAATACAACAGAAGGAACTACTGGATAATCTGCTGTCTTATTATTCCCGTTGAGAAGATTCGAAGCCACTACATGTGATTCAATCGTCGCAACAGGCGTTAACGGAGGTGCGTCGCTTGAAGCCACATCACCCGCTGCGTATACATTAGGGTTACTAACACTTTGCATATATTCATTAACGCATACACCTTGTTTATCCCACTTCACATTTCCTTTTTCCAAGTCCATGTCTAGTGCAGGTACGCGACCTGCTCCATGTACAACAAGATCCGCTTTCCATTCTACTTCACGATCTTCTTGTTCTCCTTTAACCACAAATGCATTACCACATTTCTCAATTCCGTTTACAGGTGTATTAAGATGTACATGCACACCTACTTCCTTGGAACGTTTAATCAGCATTTTCACCAAATCTTGATCAAAGTTTTTTAAAGCCTTTTCACTTCTATGCAAAATATGCACTTCAGATCCTGCCCTTGCAGCAACATGTGCAAATTCGAATGAAATAAATCCGCCACCTATAAATACGATACGTTTTGGAAGTGTATCCAGTTCCATAAACTCATCACTCATCGTCAGATATTCTTCACCTTCTATATCCATTTTCATAGGTTCTGCACCTGTAGCAATAAGAATCTTTTTCCCTTTCAATACATCTGAACAGACTTTTAATTCCGTTTCACTTTGAAAAACTGCCTTGCCATGATACATATCAATTCCTAGTTTTCCATACTTCTCTTCTGTATCTTCAGGTATCGTTTGAGTAAACGTTCGTTTGAATTCCATTAATTCTGACCAATTAATTTTGCTATCTTCTTCGATACCTTTTCCGTGCATACGTTTATTCCAATCTATTAATTCAGCTGCTCCTACCAATACTTTCTTCGGATCGCAACCTCGCTGAGAACAGGTCCCCCCAAAGGGCCGGTCATCGATAATCGCAACGCTCCAGCCTTCTTTCTTACATTTTATTGCCGCAAGGGACCCTGCATTTCCGGTTCCGACCACTAGCAAATCATATTCTTTCACCATACTCTATCTCCTCCACCTTTACCTGCTATCGCAATTTTCTATTCTGTTATCAAATACCCTCTATTGTCCTTTATGACACGTGGAATCAATTATTCATTTTACTTCAAGCTATTTTGTAGCTTACATACTGTACAAGCAATATACAAAACAATCGATAGCTAGTAGGCAGTCGATTGTTTTCTCTTTATTCTACTTCACCCTGCCAAGTTGACATGCCTTCTGAAACATTGATTACATCATACCCTTCGTCGAATAAAATCTCACTTGCCGTCTTCGAACGGCTTCCACTTCGGCAAACGACGACATACTTCTGGTCTTTATCCAAACCAGTTCTATCACCAGTTTGTATTTGTGATAAAGGCATATTAATTGCCCCTATAATATGCCCGTCTTCAAATTCATCTATTTCTCTTACATCCAATACTATATCGCCTTCCTTTTGCAAGGTTTCAATATCCTTCAAATCTACTGTTTGATAGACTTCTTCTTTCTTACCTTCATTTGTCGTACCGCAAGCTGCTAATACTAAAACGGTTACGATTAACCATAATATTTTTTTCATAACTTCACCTCTATACGATTTTCTTCTATTGTATTTCAATGATGTTATAACGCAAAAAATGATGACTAGAACACTTAACAGTTTTTTGATTTGAGGAACATATTAATCATGCACTGAGAGAATAATACTGCTAAAATTAAGTAGCTCATATATTCTTATGAAGTGCAGGCGTTAAAGGAGTGGAATAAATGGATGATAAGAAAACGCTGCGTTTAGTTCTAGCTGGTATCTTGCTCGGTATTTTAATGTCCGCGATGGATAATACCATTGTCGCAACTGCACTCGGGTCAATTCTAGGTGATTTAGGTGGAGTCGATAGTTATATATGGATTACTTCTGCTTACGCAGTAGCTGTACTTGCCGGGATGCCGATTTTTGGTAAGTTATCAGATATGTATGGCCGCAAAAGATTTTTCATGTTTGGTATTATTGTTTTTATGATTGGTTCAGCACTATGCGGTGTTGCACAATCCGTGCCACAGTTAGCTGTTTTTCGTGCTATTCAAGGAATTGGCGGAGGCGCTTTACTTCCCATCGCGTTCACTATTGTATTTGACGTATTCCCTCCAGAAAAACGTGGCAAAATGACAGGTATTCTAGGTGCAGTCTTTGGAGCATCCAGTGTCATCGGTCCATTACTTGGTGCTTGGATTACGGAGTCTATTAGTTGGCATTGGGTATTCTATGTCAATATTCCCATTGGACTCGTTTCCTTATTTCTAATTTATCGCTTTTATAAAGAAGCAACTGAACCTTCCAAGCAAGCTATTGATTGGCTCGGTGCGATTACACTAGTCACTGCCATTGTCAGTTTGATGTTTGGACTTGAATTTGGCGGTAAACAATTTGCGTGGTCCTCTTGGCAAAGCATTACATTATTTAGTCTATTTACGGTATTTTTCATTATATTTTTAGTAGCAGAGACGAAAGCGAAAGAACCGATTATCTCATTTTGGATGTTCAAAAGCCGTCTTTTCGCCTCTTCACAAGTCTTAGCACTTCTTTACGGTGCTACTTTCATAGGTTTAACAATCTTCATTCCTCTTTTCGTGCAAGCTGTATATGGTGGCTCCGCAACGAATGCCGGAATTATCCTTATGCCGATGTTACTTGGATCGGTCGTCGGAAGTGCGCTGGGCGGTATCTTACAGACTAAAACGAGTTATCGAAAAATCATGGTTATTTCCGTAATTGCCTATTCGATCGGAATGCTATTGATGAGTACGATTACCCCTGATACTTCTCGTTCCATCCTATCTTTCTATATGATGTTTGTTGGATTTGGTGTCGGATTTTCCTTCTCACTTTTACCAGCTGCCACTGTGCACAATATGGATTTCCGATTCAGAGGTTCAGCCAACTCAACAAATGCTTTTTTCCGATCATTAGGATTGGCACTGGGCATCACGATCTTCGGAGCAATCCAAACCAAATTATTGGCAAGTGAATTGGCATCCGGTTTTGCTAAACTCCCTAACGGAGACAATAGTGCCGTGGGTAGTATACAAAACGCTTTTTTACCTGAAGTCCGCAAAACCATTCCAGAAGATATATTGAATGTCATGACAAATGCTATGTCTAATTCTATTTCTACGACATTTCTATGGGCACTCATTCCGGTTGCCATTTCTATACTAGCCGTATTCTATATGGGGCCAGAACGATTGATCATACCAAATCAAAAGAAATAGTAAATGGTCAATAATAAATCGATACATCGTTATCGGATGAGCATTGTCAGCGTCAACTTCATTCCATCCATGTTCATACAATTCTTTTTTCGGAAAGATTCTCTCTAGGTTTTGCACAAAAAATTTAATCCTAAATTGCAATATTAAATTAGCCACTTAGATAAAATCCAGTGTATGTATGAAGGGGAATGTGATCCCTCAATTAACGGGTTAGTTTTGGAAATACTATGCTAACCTAGCCAACTCTTCTTCAAACAAAACGGATGGCTGTCGATAGTTCAAAATCTTCCTAGGCAACTGATTCAGTGTCTGATAAATACGTTGAATAGACTCTGTAGAGTAATCAGAAATTGCTTTTCCTTTGGGAATATATCGTCTGAGCAGACCATTGTGTCGCTCGTTAGATCCTCTTTCATACGGTGCATATGGACGAGCGAAATAGACGTCAGTAACACCTTGAAGACTCTTTGTCAGATTAGAAAACTCGCTGCCGTTATCCGACGTAATCGTTTTGAATACTTGAGAAAACAGCTCACCAAAATCCTGTCGTAACTGGTTGATCGCAAAGTCCACCGAATCATGATCTTGATCATCTAGGAGGATGGCATAATAGTTTCTCGTTTTACGTTCAACGAGCGTCAATAATGCGTTGTCATCAGACTTCTGTCCTTCTACCGTATCAATTTCCCAATGACCGAATTCTTGACGATCTTCAATTTCAACGGGACGTTCAGCGATGCTCATGCCCAAAATACGACGGTTTCTTCGGATGTGTTTCACTTTGGTGTTCCGTCTCAGTTTCATCGGCAAGTCTATATTTCGAACGCGTAATACGTCTAAATCAATGTAGTTATACAGGGTTTTCGTGGACACAGTAGGTCGGTCTTTCCACTCTTCTTGAAGGCTTGTAAACCCGACGACTGCGTCTGGTGACCAGTCCTGATCTAGGATTTTATCACACGCGAAATTGACAAATTCATTGGCCATAAGCAGCTTACTTTTTGCGCCGCACTGAAGTCGATTTCGTTCATATATCGCCTGTCCCGTTTCAGCGAAATAGGCTGTATAGGATGTGCGTCCAGTTTTGAGTTGGATTGTGGTTCCACGCTTTAATTCATTCGCGATGGTTTGATGAACGCGTCCTAAGCGTCTACCGATCTCTCGGTTGGTATGTCCATCCTTGTGAAGCGCCTCGATTTGACCGCGCTCAAAAGCTGACAGGTGTTTATTTTTACGGTTTTGTATGGTACTCTCAAGTTGTGCCACTATAAAACTTCCTCTCATTGTTAGTCTCGCAACTTCAATGATACACGAATTTTATAGTGGCATTTTTTTGTTTGGATTTAGGTGGCTAACTTGATTGTACAATTGGCCCAAAAAATTTAATTGAACAAAATCCATAAAAAAAGCTCTAACGAGAATGTACTTTATCTCGTTAGGGCTTTTATAGTGGTATTTATTTCACAAAAAATCCTGCGATTTGTTGCTGGTCATCAAACGTAATCGTATAGACACGTTTATCTTCTTTATATTCAGCAGCAATCGACGCTACAAAATACTGCTCTTTTTTTGCAACAGACTCTTTTTCGAAATTGACAAACTCCCCTGATTCTTTCACAATATCTGATACTTCCTTTAGTTGCTCCACAGATAAAGAATCCTTCATCGTGGCATCAAACATTTCACGCATATCATCAAATTTTTCTTCATTCAATAACGTGATGGCTTCTTTCGATTTTTCTATGTACTGAGCAGCCTCAGATTCATCTACTGTGTTTTTACCACATGCAGCAAGCAATAAAACGACTGCCATAGTCAATAGGACAAGTTTTTTCATTACCAGACTTCCCTCCTTTTACTATAGATTCCGTAGCTAATGACGCTAACCGCCACGAATGCAAGAATACTCTCTATTGATACTACCACATACTCTTGCGGAATAAATACAGGCAAAATTCCAATCATTGAGTCAATCGCTGTATGTATGGCAATAGCAATCACCAGATAGGAAAGACGTTTCTGTTTTATGCCGCGCAGGACGATAATTGACAGTCCTATATGCAGCAGCATAGCAAAGAATCGCTCTACACCCGCTAAAGCAAGCATTCCGCTACCTGCTGTAAATGGATACACTGAGAGCATAGGAATGCCGACAAGTATCAGCGCTTCAATACCACCATGCCCTGCTCCAAATAAAAATCCTGATAGCCAGTCCCTTTGCTTCATCAAATACCGCATAGCAAGATAGCGTGCTCCTTCTTCAAATAGCGCAGCGGAGAATCCAAGCACGATAGCGTACTGTATGGGATGTACACTACTAAAAAACAAAAAGTCTATACTGTTCTTTTCCACGTATTGTAAAAGTGGGATGCGTATGAGCAACTGGGATACAGTAAACGCTAGAACACCTAGGAAGAAAGGGATCCATCGTTTTTTAAGGATTGCATATATAACGAATGACAATGGTAAAACAATAGCTATAATGATTGTGAAAATCCAGCCTGTCATTCCGTCATCACTCCTTTACCCCCATTATATTGATACCCCTAGTCTATCAATATCCTTTTAGTTTGGGAATGATCTTATTGGAAATGAACTACTATCTCCAGTAAGTCCATTGCTGATTGCACTTCGGAAAGTTCATAGACCACAGAACCTTTCGCCCAAATCGCATAATGATTTTCACTTGTTGCATCCAACCGAATCGATCCATGTTGTTTCGGGATAGGAAGACGGTGAGTTTCCAAGTAGTCTACAGCTTTTCTACCTAAGTCTACTCCTTTTTCTGGCTGTTCAATTGATGTATGTGTGGCAAGCGACCATCTACCCTCATTCCAACTCGTCCATAAGTTTCCGACACCTGCATCTTGATAACCCGTAATATCATGACCGAGATCCACTTCTTCACCTCCAACTTTTGCGTAATCTTCAAACGCAACTTTAGTTTCTGCTTGCCCTTCTTGATCTTTATAATCATTCACTAGTAAAGTCGCTAGTTTTTCTTTTTTGTATGCCCGTCAAATAATGCTGCATTATTTATTGGAACTGGTTCATCCGTAACAAAAAAGGTGATTTGATACGTTGTGGACTCGGAACTTGTAGTAGCTGTTAGATGTTGGTCCGTTGTAATCGGTAATTTATCAGGCAACACTATGTCAAAGTTTGTAGTAGAAATTTGATCCTTTATGGCCGAGAGTACTTCCTCTTGTGTCAAATCGTCTATCTGTTCAGATGCTATTTGCTCTCCATTTGATTCCTGATCTTGAACAGTAAGTGTTTCTCCTTCTGATTTCGAGGGTTGTTCAATAGAAGTTTTTTCTGTTTCTGTTTCAGCAGAGCACGCACTCAATAAACCGAGTGATAAAATGACATTGCTTATATAGATTCTTTTTTTCATTATATTCAGCTCCTTTCACATGTTTTTCCCGCTATACTACTAGATAATCTTAAAAGAATGCAAAGAATCTACCAGAACATATAGTCCATGAACTGATAGAGTACTTCTGTATAACTATTCCCTTAATCCTACATACTCTTCTATAGTGTTTTGTTTTACATATATCTCTTTAGCGAGTGCCAATCCAACATAGCGGTAATGCCAAGATTCATGCATATAGCCCGTAATGTCTTCTTTTCCTTTAGGATACCGCATGACAAAACCATATCGGTATGCATTTGTTGCCAGCCATTTCCCAGCCTTGGTTGAACCAAATGACGCATTCGCCCAATGTCTCGGAGCATTCGCTTCACCGATATCAAATGCAAGTCCTGATTGATGTTCAGAATACCCGGGTCTGGCACTATAACGGTCAGCTGCTTTTGTTCCGTCTCGTTTTACATATTTTGTGTATAAATTCGTTTGATAATCAAATGAACGATACGTGCTAAATGCAGTTAATTTGATGCCTGACTTCTTCGCATCAGCAGCCATCTTCGTAAATTGTGCACGTGCAGTCCGGTCTTCGCCAGGCGCATAGTTCTTCGGCAAAGGATACTGCTTGTTGACAAGTAAAACTCCTTTTATATAGATAGGTTTCTCTGGCAGTAGCTGGCCTTCAATATATTTATCTGCAGGCAAGAAAATGGTAGGTTTTACGCGTGGATCCACCCGTGAGATAGCCTGTAGCTTTACTTTATTTACGACTGCAGAATTACTTCCAGCCGGCAATTTATCCTGGAGAACAGTTGGTGCTACTTCCTTTTTGTTCTGCTGATCTAGTCGATGGAAGAATAATACGGCCTGTGCCCGGGTCAAACGATTTTTAGCTCCATACTTCTCGAGTAATGTATTAGCATGTGGAACTTGTCCAACTGTAATCTGCTCGTCGAATAAATACTGTATGGATTTCTCCAGTTGATAAGCTTGGCCGTTCACGTACGAAATGACTTGTGCCAAAACTCCTCGAGTCACGGGTTTATTCCGGTAACTTCTATCCTCATAGCCGACTAAAGGTACTTTAAATCTTGCTAATGCTTCATATATACTGTTCGACCATATTTTATTATCATGGGCTATATATAGTGCACTTTCATCTTGAATTACCTTGTAGTAACGCGTAAGAATCGCAGCGAAATGGGCTTCTGTGAGCCAGCTATTTGGCCGGAAGGTATGATCTTCGAAACCACCGACCAATCCTTTTGAATAAGCCCATTCGATAGAGTCAGCAGATGGGTACGATTGAATGTCCGTAAATTCATGTGCGTGCACTTCTTTTACTGTGAAATTTAACATAAAGCCTAACAAACAAATAGTGAGGATCGATGTGATTTTTTTCATTAGTATGATCTCCTTTAATGTAAAAACAGCTGTTCATAAAGTCCGTTTTGAATGACTTCATGAACAGCTGAGTTCTCAGTGTTATTCTTTGACTAACTTGACTGAACTCGCTTTGATAACCGTTTTAGAGTAACAATATGTAACTGCCTGATAGAATTCCCCTATCACCTATATCAATCATTAAACGATCATTTGATTCCGTCCTTGATCTTTTGCTATGTAAAGTTTGCGATCTGCTTCTTTTATTGCATCATGTATTGAAGTTCCAGTAGGCCAGGATGCTATTCCAATAGAAACAGTTATCGGTATAGCTTGATTTAGTCCCACTTCAAAATGTGTGTGACGAATATTTTCTTGAATTTCTGCTACTGTCTGAGTGATACTATCTTTATCCTCTATACAGATCCACAATAAAAATTCTTCCCCACCGTATCGCGCGGCTTGCAATGTATCTTTTTCAAACGACTTAAGTATCTCTGATAACTCTATTAGAGTATCGTCGCCTGCGGCATGACCGTATTCATCATTCAACTCCTTGAAATGATCTACGTCAATCATCACCATAAAGTGATGCGTATTCTTTTCATTCATTTTGTGTTTAATCTCTGCACGTCGAATGCATTCTTGACGGGTAAGTAGTTTAGTCAATTGATCATGCGTGGCGAGAAATTCCAGCTGTTGCTTCATAATAAGTCGACCGTTTTCAATTTCGATAACTGTATAGTAGATAAATGTGGCAAGTAAAAATGACGAAAACCGTAAAAAGCCAATCTGTTTGAGTATCTCTAGCCCGTCATACGGATAGAATATAAGAGGTATATCGGATATAAACCAACAGATAGTAATCAATACGAATATATCCCAGACTTTTTTACGATTCCCAATTATTCGCATGTATACTAAAGCAAATATAGTCGGGAGCGACATACCAAATACAATTCCTGGAATGGCCCCGTCTCCTCCAAGAAAATAACGCCATATACAAGCAATAACTAACACAGGCATCGTTATATGCCATCCACTAAATATTGCGAGCATAATGAGCGGAATTAAACGTAAATCCAGGCGGTAATTACTAAATTGAATGGGTAAGTAGAACATAGAAATTACTGTGATCGACATCAATATCACTATGTAAAACTGGAGCCGACGTCTGGAAAATCGTTCCCGATAACCGAGTAACGTTGTGACTGCCAAATGACTAAGCAAAATGACGGCTAAATTGGATAATATTGATTGAATCATTATTGTCTTGCTCCTTTAATTATGTAGCTAACAAAAGTCAGATGAATAGTAGTTAAGTAGAACTATACATGATAAAGGGTTCTAATTTCTACTACATCCGTTAAATAGGAGATGTTTTATAGACGACACCAATGATTATTTTTGGTTTGTACTTTGTATAGACAAAAACAAGCCCGCGTATAATGATTCCACACTTTCTACAGAAATCCCGGAATTGACTATTGTCGAAAGGGTATTACGGTTTAATTGACAACCATCGCACACTTTTTGCCAAAATGGATTTAATAGATCTTGTGTTTTGGCCAGAACTGGTTGTTTCATTTTGACATGCTCAAAAAATAAAATTGTACTACCTGGTTTGCTAACACGCTGAATTTCTTTCAAGGCTAGAATTGGATCTGGTATTGTACAAAATACTAATGTCGCGATCACCGTGTCAAATGAATTGTCAGGAAAAGGCAATGATTCCGCTTTTGCTTCATATAAAGTAATAGGCACACTGGCATTTCTACCTCGGCTTACTGCCAAGCGACTCATTTGAGGATTCGGTTCAATTGCGGCCACGTGATTCGCCTGTTGATAATAAGGAAAATTGATACCCGTTCCAGAACCAATTTCTAATACGTTTCCTTGTGCATTACGGATTAACTCCGTTCGAACTCTTTTAAATCTAGTCATTTCTAAAGGCTTCATAGCCACGTCATAGATTCTAGGAAATAAACTTGCCATTAGTAGAACTCCTTTTGTCGCTTCATAATTATTCATCAGACATTGCGTAGTTGTGGTTATCTGAATGTCTAAAGATATTCCCCCAAAATATCAGACGTATTCTTTTATTGCATCCACTAAAATCTGTTCTTTGATTTGATAATGCGTGGCTTGCCAGATGCCTCGTTTATCTTTCACTATCAATAATTGAGGAACTTCGTGAGGAACACCTAGATCCGATTCAATAGTAGCGGATAGTTTCTTACTTATTTGGGTGATGACGATATATATTGGAAGTTCTGTACGCAGTCCATCCAACTCCTTTTTAGCCGCTAAACTGCTGATAGATGTCATACTAGATTTAAATAACAAGAACGGTTGTGTATCCGACCCTTCTAGCAACTCACGCCATTCGTCGATTTTTTTAATTCTTTTCATCTTGCATTCTCTCCTTAAATGAAAAAACTATGAAATATAGTAGATACTTCTATTCTATACAGCGTTCGATGTGCATTCCTCTTTTTTGCTTATGTACATTAAGCATTATAATCAGAAAAATCCTCACTTTTATAAGTGAGGATTATACATATTCTATGTGAAAAGCTTATAAATAACCATTGATTCGTGACTTGTCTTCTTCAATTATTTCTTCCTTTAAAGCCTCGATACTTTCCGCTCTGCGTTCATTTTTCTTTTGGATTTGCTTGAACTCTTCCCCTTCAGCAAACTTCATCGCGTCTTCTGCGGCCTCCATATTGCTGATGGTTTTATTCAATCGTTTTTTATTATCTGCAGGGTCATTCGGTTTTGGATACTTGTTCGCCATCATATGCACTCCCTTATATATATTTGGGTAATCTACGATAGCTTTTCCTACTTCCTTTGAATTATGCAGAATTTAAATCAACAATCCATTATTTACGTAGATCAGATGTATCCAGACTGTCGAATGCTTGCTGCAAAGGCTCTTTCAATGCAGGGGCAAGAGTTTTAGAATATTCTGCAGTAATGTGGTTATCATCACGATAGACGATAATATTACCGATTACAGGTGAACAAGTTGTTTCATCGCAAAATGAATCTGTAAGGTCTGCGAAGAATACATTCGAAGGAATTCCCTCTGTCACTTTCCACGGATCTTCTTTCGCAATAGCTTCATCCCGTGGTACAGAACACTCCAAAGGATCATCAGCTTGTTCTAGACAGACAGGGATAATAGTCTTCATACGTGGATTATCACGAATAGCAAAAACGGTAGTGATTCCTTCAAGTCTCTTCCACTGATTAATGAACCCTCTCGGTACTTTTGGACGTTTATTCACTGTAGACGTCGTAAAAACAAGGTCAGGTGGATCTTTAATTAGCATATCTATTAAATTCTTATTCCACGGAATACATGCTTCTGTTAAGTTTCCTTTACTATCTTCGTCTGTAAACCGACATCCGTCATGGCTATATAAATCGATTTTAAAATTCATTTCTTTTGATAGCTCAATCAATGCGGGAAACCAGTGTCCAGAGTGTGAGCCGCCTACAAGTGCCACAGTAAAATCATAGTCTCTTAATACGCCATAAGAACATTTTCTAACCTCTATAAGATTGGCTGACTGGCATTCTAAATCTTTATAAAATGACGGTAGATCTGTTTTGATTTCCACTGGTGAAGGAATGGGTTCAACTTCAGGTATATTTTTTAATTGATAAAAATTCACCTCCGCACCTGGATAATCTTTAATTTCTACTACGTCCGAGCTGGCTGTTGCTTTCTCGATATAAGCCGAAATAGAAAATATCGAGCTACAAGCAAGCACTAACATCATAGTCAGCACGAAGACCAGTTTCCCTTTCTGCTGGTTTCTACCTATTTTCTGAACAGGCTTCTCCAATAACTTAGTAGAAATCATAGATAAACCAAACGTTATAATGACGAGCAGAATGCCGTCTACGATCGGAACGGTTTCCACTTCCATGTAGGACCGATAGAAAATCAACAATGGCCAATGCCATAAATACACACCATATGAAAGACTACCTAAATAAATCAGCGGTTTTGTCGCCAAAAATCGGTTGACTCCATATACGGTAATGCTTTCAGAAGCAATTAAAATAAGTAATGCGCCACTAATAGGTAGTAACGCCAAGTAACCAGGGAAAACTGTAGAAACTGGTAGTATGACTCCTGTTAAACAGATGATTAGTAGACCGAACCATCCTAGTACCACACTAAGTCTTTTATTGAATACTAAGTACGGAGAGAGTAACGCAAAAATACCGCCGATACTGAACTCCCACATTCTTGTGAATGTATTGAAGTACGCAAAAGGCTGATTAACGTTTGTTTGATAGATTGAGAAGATCATCGACAAAAAACATACGATAATAAGTGATCCTAGTAGTGTTTTATAAACAGGCGTCTTCAAAACTTTACGTGCGATATAATATGTACTAGATAGTATGATAGGCCATAGAAGATAGAATTGTCCTTGAACACTTAAAGACCAAAAATGTTGAAATGGACTAGCCAAATTATCTTTCGCTAAATAATCAACAGAATCAAACGCCAGTCGCCAATTTTCAAAATAAAACGTAGAGGCCATCATATGCGAAATGATTTCTCCCCATTCAAACTGAGGAAGAAATATCACTGCCATAATTCCAGTAAAAATCACGACGACGATTGCTTGCGGAAATAATCTCCTTGTTAAATTCAGAAAATAATCGATGAAATTCACTGAACCTGTGCGTTCTATCCGCGATAATATAGAAAGTGTCATCAAATAACCGGAAATGATAAAGAATACATCAATTCCTCCCGAAACCCTTCCTAACCATATATGGTAAATCACGATTAATAACGTAGCAATTGTTCGTATCCCTTCTATTTCAGGACGAAATCTCTTGTTCGGTAATAATAGATCTTTCATTTACTTCCCCCATCTGAAAAATCTTCTTCAATTTAGTTCATTGATTACTATATCACAAATTCATTCTGGTTTTTACTTCTATTTACAATGAAAATAAGCGGCTACACATCAATAAAACACAAAGAAAAACAGAAGCGACGAAAGGCTTCTGTTTCTTCTTTATCCTGAATCATTTCACTTTAAATGCGTCTTGTAAGTAATAATAGGACTTCTTCAATCGCTCCTCATACATCGGTACTTGCCAGTTATCCCATGTGTAACTCTTTAAGGCATCTACTTTCATACGATCTACTCGTGGGAATGAATCAAGTACTTCTCCGTCAGCAGAAGTTAGAACGGCTCCGATGAAAATTTCATCTACGATCGTACTTGTTCGTCTTCCATCTTCCAATAAATTCTCAGTGAATTCTTTTCTGCTTGGATCTTGTGCTTGTAGCAGCATCCAAGGAATTCTCAACTCCAGCATGCCGTCTTTTATATGGTAATCAGCAAGTGAATCATACGTTTTAGATTCTGGATCTCCATTGCCTTCTCGCAATTTACCCGTTTCATAGGAGCTGAATGGAATCGTACGTTTTTCGTTTTCCACATAGTATTCCCCATTGAGCGCATAGTGCATTGGAATAAACTGATCAGTTCGGTCTTTCATTGTTTGGTCGGGCACGTATCCAACATCTTCCCCATAGTCATGATGGAATAAATCATAATGCGGATCAATCAACATACGAGATTTTCCACCATTGATTTTCGCAATAAATTCTAAGCCATTTGTAAATTGTATATCATTTATTCGACTAGCTCTACTGTTTCCACGATTCGGTACAGTATCGAAAACGATATTAAGAGCGTCCATTTCACTTACTTCAGACTCCTTATAATCCATTCGTATATATAAGAATGTCTCATCATGGTCGATGTACATCTTTTCCAATGGTCCTTTTTGGCTTTCATATAACGGTTCACCGGTCCAATCCTCTTCGTAACCTGCTACTTTGATTTTCAAAGGTTCAAAACTGACTAGACCAAATCTCTGTTCATTTGTTTGTGTGTTGGACCAGTATGGACGTCGATCAGGATTATCATATTCTGCAGTGTTCCATGTTCGTTTGAACCACTCATCTTGCCAAGAGAATACCAAGGCCCCCATCATGTTCTCATGTAAAATATCTTCATATAAGTGAGTCAAGATTTCTCCTTGCTGTTCCTCGGATATAAAGCCTTGGTTCCAGCCAAATGGATTATTATGCGCTTTTCCACGTGAAGCTGGAATACCAAATTCAGATATCAGAATAGGTATACGATGTGCTTCATGTAAATCTTTCAGATAACCTGCATAGTTATTTTTCTGTCCTCTGAAATCTATAAACTCACGATACTTCTTCTCATAATTCAAGAAGTCGGGATAGTATGGATACACGTGATACGATGCAAATTGTCCCGGCTTGTTCATTTCGTTCTTTGTATAGATTAAGTTCGGATTAACTGACACTATATCTTCCTTGCCCGATGAATCGGAGGGGTGTGTGAGCAGATCCGTAGTGACCCAGTTGACGAAGCTCATTGGGCGGATTTGTTGATAGCTTTTCACTTCATGAGAGACTAAAACATCCATTTGTTCAGCTAACCAGTATTCAAATGCCGCGGCACCTTTAGTTTCAAAATAGGTCCCTTGATATTCCCCTAGATTGGGATGAATCTTATTCGTGTTTTCCACCATAAACGGATACCATTCGATACCGATCATCCAAGCCGTCACCCACTGTGAAATGTCTGAATCATAAACACCCGAGGCATGGCCAGGACGTGGCTTCACATCAGCGTTCCCATGAATAACATCTACTAGTTGAATCATTTCCTTTTGAAAATCTTCCAAATTCTCTTTTTCAAATGCATTTAGAGATTCTTCAAGATTTTCTTCATTAATCCAGACACCATGCATGACATAAATCGGGTCATCATGGATGTCATTATACGCCTTTAGTGCATGATAAAAACCTGGAGGATGGAGTGTATACACACGAATCGTATTCGCATTCATCTCACCGATAGCTTCAAACCACCTATAGTATTCTTCTTCTGTAATAGCAGCTTCACCAGGAAATGCTCCCGGCTTCCCCATTCCAATATTGACACCTTTAACAATCATCGGTGTCCACTTACCATCTTGTAGAACCTCTAGATATTTTCCATTCATTCGAGAATTCATCTGGATTCCATCTCTTTTTGGCTCTTCTGAAACTTCCTCTTCTACTTGTCCAAATTTCGTCAACACGCCCTGCATCATAGGAACATAAGCAGCCCAGAAAAAAGTCTTATCTGTTGATCTCTGAAGTGTTTTATAGACGTTCGCAATACCTTTTACTTGATATATGCTAGGAACGTCAGTCATATTATTGAATTTCCCTGCCAAATAGAAGCTTTCTGAAACACCCGATGTATTACGAATTACAGCATCAAATTTAGTTGGAATACCCTTCTCCACTAATTTTTTTGTACCTTTAGTTGTAAGATCCCACTCATATGTAGCTAGTGTTTCCCCTTTTTCAGCTGTTACGATATCGAACCATGCGTGAAATGGATGTGAACCCGAAACATTCAAACGTTCTTGAGCTAGATCGTTAAATTGTATATGAATCCCTTCACCAGAAACCTCTTGATCTTGCTGTAATCCAAGTACCTCTCCTGTACTATCATTTACTAGTAGAAATCCAGGGCCGCTAGAATTCCATGTAGTTTGTGGCTCTGAAAAAACTTTCTGTACTTCTTCGTTTTTTTCTGGATCTAGTTCATCTACATAAATACCTTTCCAACCAGAGAACGTCATACCTAAACGATCAGCTACACGCGTCCGTACTTTTTCACTAGTAGGTGCAGAAAAGGAATCAAACTCTGCTATAAACATCGATGGCTGTTTTGTATTGAGACGCTTTAACATACGCTGCCATTCTACTTCACTAAGACCACCATGTGTTTTTTCATATACAGCAAGCAAAGGATCCATATCATTCTGTTCAATTTCGTCAGTATTGGCTGTATTGGCTAAATAAATAATATCCGTTTTTAAATAGTCTTCTGGCAATGGACGTAATTCGGAAATACCTTTGCCTTCAACATTCGTGAATCCCCCATAATAATCACGTGCAGGGTCAAAAGGTTTATTATGTGTGGTTTGCACTTTCATATAATTTAAGGTCCAATTAATTCCTAAATGTTCTGAATAGGAATCTTCGACTGCAGACTTATCTATAATGGCTATTTTCAGAGGTTGAGCACTCTTTAATAACCATAATCCTACAGGAATCACTAATATAAATGCACTAATCAACATAAAATTCACTAACTTTTTCATAAGTCTTCTCTCCCTCAACTATTACATTTTCATTTATTGTTGCTTAGTAAGGGTGATTTTCAACGAAAGCCAACGAATTTCACCAAATAAAAAGGGTCCATAGTATCATTAATTCAATTCATTTTATCAATTATAACATAATGTAAAACTTTATCACTATATTTCTTCCATAACGTACTATTGAAAATCTAGTATATTTTTAATTCAAAGGGTAGTTCAGATGATTTTAGGGTATTGTATTAAATGCTGAGCCAATGGTCTGAATAAATTTCGATTCCATTATTTTAACGAGTACACCACTTCTACATACATAAAAAAGAGTTGAAATATTGCTCCAACTCTTTTCATCTTTCTATATTATCGATAATCCACGGCGTAGCTTGGAGCAAATTTGGAAACACGGCGTCAGCTAACGGATCAGCAGTGCCAAGAAAAACGGTTTTTGTACCTGCATGCTTACCAGCCATAATATCTGTATCCGTATCCCCTACCATGTAAGATGATGACAAGTCCACTTGGTATTTCTCTGCCAAATCAACGATCAACTTACTGTTAGGCTTACGGCAATCACAACCTGATTTAGGTTTATGCGGACAGTACGCGACTTCCTGAATGTGAGCGTCTTCTTTAGCCAATTCCGATTGCATATGAGTATGAATAGCTTGTAACTTAGATTCTTTCATGTAACCAAGTCCCACACCACCTTGGTTGGTCACAACGAAAATGTAATCGAACACTTCATTCAACCGCTTAATCGCCTCTGGTACACCAGGTAAAAAATAGAGTTGATTTGGCTCGTTGACAAACTTCACACGGCTAGTAAGCACTTCATTAATGACACCGTCCCGATCCAGAAATACGGCTTTTTTCATAACGTATTCGCTCCTTAAAATTTCCTTAATGCGTAGCATATCCTTTTAGCATCTTTTTAAACACTAGGCCTATTCATCCAGTATCTTCAGCGAATCAGTTAGGCAATATCATTGAGGTCTATGATAATAACAACTAATATAGCATGTATGTTAAATTTATAACGAATGCCGAATTACTTTGTGGCAACAACTAATTATGGGGTGATGCATAGACATGGTAAACTCACAAACATTTAATTTTAAAAAGAATCTTCCTCTGCTGATTGTTTTATTGTCGGGTGCTTTCATAACGATTCTCAACCAAACCCTTCTAGCTACTGCCTTACCGCCTATTATGAAGGATCTCAATATTGGGGAAAGTACGGTCCAATGGTTACAATCGATCTTCATGCTTGTGAACGGAATTATGATACCCATTACAGCTTTTTTAATCGGGAAATTCACGACTCGACGATTATTTCTTACTGCGATGAGTATATTCGCGTTAGGAACACTCGTGGCTGCAGTTTCACCCAATTTTTCAGTGCTATTAATAGGACGTGTCTTGCAAGGTGCTGGCGCGGGTATTATGATGCCACTTCTGCAAACTATATTGTTTCTACTCTTTCCAATTGAACAACGTGGTAAAGCGATGGGATATTTCGGTCTAGTGATTGCATTTGCACCCGCTATAGGACCAACTTTATCTGGTTATCTCGTGGATCAATTCCCTTGGCGCAGCGTTTTCTACGTAGTATTACCATTTGCCCTCTTTAATATTATCGCAGCGTATTTCTTACTTAAAAACGTAACGAAAACAACTGATCCTAAAATGGACTATTTATCCGTTGTGCTATCTACATTTGGTTTTGGTGGTCTTCTCTACGGTTTCAGTATTGCAGGTACGACTAGCTGGTTACACGCAAATGTCTTGATCTCACTCATTGTCGGTGCTATTTCGTTAGTCTGGTTCATTCTTAGACAATTGAATTTGAAAGAGCCTATTCTTGAGTTTAGGGTCTTTAAGTATGGCGTATTTACGATGGCAACTAGTCTCGGCATGATCGTATTTGCTTCGATGATTGGTACAACGGTTATCTTGCCATTATTTATGCAGACGATGCTTGGATTTAGTGCGTTCCATTCTGGTTTGATGCTATTGCCAGGTGCGATCGTCATGGGTGTCATGAACCCTGTTACCGGTACATTGTTTGATAAATATGGCGCAAAGTGGTTACTACTCACCGGTTTTGTTATTCTCACCATCACAACATTCGTTTTCGCTAACTTAACTGAAGAAACAACGTTTGCTTATCTGGCTACATTGAATGCTGTTCGAATGTTCGGTATTTCTATGGTGATGATGCCTTCGACTACACTTGGTTTGAATGAATTGCCGAATCGTTTAATTTCTCATGGTACAGCGATGAACAATACGTTCCGCCAAATGTCAGGCTCAATCGGTACTGCTGTACTCGTTACGGTTATGGTGACAACTGAAATTAACAACGGTACGGTTGCGGGTCAAATACATGGCGTGAATATGTCCTTCTTCGTTGCTGGTTGGATTTCAGTTGTAGGTTTAATTTTAGCTATTTTGATTAAAGATCCGAGGAAAAGAAATAAAGAAGTAAAAGCCTCATAGACAAAATTTCTGTCTCTCAGAGTATTAAACAGTTCTGTTCACTGGTACAAAATTAAATGAAATAACTAAAAAGCCACCTAATTCGCGTATGAATTAGGTGGCTTTTTCTCCTTATATACTATCAAGTTTTTAGATGAAATAAAATTATGCCCTAGATAAATCAGTTTTTGAACTCGTTGATCTGCGCTGCAGATCAACGAGTGTCCTATGGGCGAGCGGTGAACCTCCCGGGGTCGCCGGCTGTAACGAAGATCAACTGAGCGAGTGCGATTAACAATGTGCCACAATTGCGCCCATTAGTGAAATAAGCAAATTGCTTACTTAGTCTGAGTAAGAACCTCCTGGTAATGTAAATAAATAGAATCCATTGTCTCCTCTTAACTGCCACCCTTCAAAAAAACTACTATCGTGAAACAATTCAAGAAAAGTATTATCTTCAAATTCCAAAACTAAGTCAGATATTTCTTCAAAATGATAGATATTCATAACCTTTTTACCCATAAGAATACTTTCTAGATTCTTATGGGTGAATTTATCAGGGGCTTGGGTACAATCTGAAAACCCAATTAAGACTTGATTAGCAACTAGTAATCTCCAAGGACATTCAATTATTAACCCACCATTACTAAATCCCAATCCCAATGGTAAGTTTTTTTCTGTATTCACCTCAATAACACTTTGTCCAGAAAAATAATTAAAATCAATACTACTTTGTTTCCTAAACATTTTGAGCACCACATTTCCATCCTTATTTCTACTGATAGGTTTATTCAAGTAAATGGCCGTTTCTTGAACAATGAGCCTACACATATTTTGTAAATAGTATAGCATAATTATTCCAGTAGTTTGTTTAATCACCAAAATGGCACCGTTAATTCCAATGATACTTAACATTTTAAATCAGTGTAAATCCGCTTATTACTTCAGCTGTTGTACTACTTAACTAAATGGTGTACTCATAATAGAAAAAAACTATTTAATTCTTGTTATACATTACTTCAATCATTCTGTGTTCTCCATTTTATCTAGATCGATACATACTTTTGGTCGCTTTAACCTCAAATTGTAAAGCAAACTAGACAAAAAGTATAGTTTAGTATACACTACAATTAGATGAGGTGATGAGTGGCGTGATAAAAAATCGTGTGAGGGAGTTGCGTGCTCGAGCGGATTTGACGCAAGGCGAGCTTGCTGAACGGGTTGGAGTTACTCGGCAAACGATAGTGGCACTAGAAAAAGGAAGTTATACGCCTTCTCTTCTATTAGCTATGAACATTGCAGAAGTATTTATGCTTTCAATTGAAGAGATTTTCTATAAGGAGGATGCGCAATGAACCATGTATTTCTATCAGTCACATTACGAATTTTATTATTCATTTCTCTGGCTATGATGGTGTTTGACTTTTTACGCGTTGAGCAACAATTTACTCTCATGAACAGGGGGTATACAGAAGGGTTTTCTGTTCAAGTTATTTCATGGCCTGGTTCATTAATGTTGATTGTTCTTTTTCTTTTTGTAGTAGGCAATGTAGTTTACTTTTTACGATTACGAAAAAATAAGAATACAGATATACGAGATTTCATAACATTTGAATATGATTCAACAGATGAACGTGCCATTGCGAATACACGGAAAGCTGTAAGTTATGCTTTTTCAGGTTTACTGATTTATTCCTTTTTCATGATCGGCTCGTTTATGTTTATTCCGAACTATTTCTTGGATCATATTTGGTATCCATTATTTGCAACTGCTTCTATTCCTATCAGCGGATTGATTATATATGCGATATCTTTTACCGCCTTGCAACGTGCATAAATAGTAAAAAAAGCACATTCACTATTTGCGAATGTGCTTTTTATTATTTAGTTAGATCTATTTTTTTATTCAATGCGTATATAACCATTCCACCAATTGTCATAGACAATAATTCTCCAATACCCGCTGTTAGCCAAGTCGCCCAGAATGGGAAGCCCAGCAAGATGTTCAATTGAAATGCAATTGCACACATAGATACTGCAAATACAATAGCAGTAATCACCATTTTTACAATATCATTTTTAATTTTCTTCACTAGTGCGCGGCTTATTAGCAAAGCAACTAATGTAGCCATCGAACCTATCGGCACATCCAATAGCCAAGTAGGTGACATGAAGTTAGCAAGTGCTACACCTAGCGTAACACCGACTATATAACGCTTATTATACAACGCGAGATAGTTGAACATTTCCGACAAACGCAGTTGAACCGCGCCAAAACTAATAACCGCAAATACAAATGTCACCGTTACATACAAAGCTGCAACGAGTGCTGTTTTTGCCAGTTCATTCACCGTACTTTTTGGTGAATCCTTTACATAAGACATACTCATATTATTTTCTCCTTTGTGAAATAGCTTAATTGCTATTCCAGTAATAACTACGACCAAAGGAAGAAAGAACTTATCGTTCGATCAAAAGTGTCGTAGTGCAAACAGAATTTGCTTGCTACGGTATTATAACAGAAGTTCCTGTATTAGAGAAGCTTTATTTCGCTATCCATCCGCCATCGATAGGAATAACGGCACCATGGATATAATCAGCTAAGGAACTGGCTATGTATAATGTGAGGTTTGCGACTTCATTCGGTTGCGCCCAGCGTCCAGCTGGTGTTTCTTCTGCAACCCACTTCGCCATTTCACCATCACCTGCAAAATCTACTTTGTTCATTGGAGTTTGGATCGCGCCTGGCGCAATCGCGTTCGCACGAATCCCCTCACGACAATAATCCATATCCAGTTGCTTCGTATAGCCGACTATCGCATGTTTGGATGCAGTATAGGCTGCACCGCCACCACCTGCCACAAGCCCCGCAATAGAAGCCATATTCACGATGACACCCGACTCGTTAGCGAGCATATGTGGCAAGACTTCATTGGTCATGAAATAAGTACCTTTTACATTCGTATCCATAATTCGATCCCATAGCGCTTCATCAGTATCCAACGTTTTCGCAAAGCCATCCAGTACACCTGCTGTATTCAATAAAATATCAATACTGCTAAATGAATGTACAGCGTCTTTAACCGCATGTTGGATATCTTCTTTCGAGCTGACACTTCCTATGACATATCTAAACTGATTTGGATACGATTGTTTCATCGCTTGCATATCGCCTTCATTCATATCAAACGCAACTACATTCGCCCCGTTCTTAAGAAACGCATTCGCTTGTGCTTGCCCGATACCTGATGCTGCCCCCGTTACTAGCACTGTCTTTCCTACATACTCTTCAAATTTCATACTATCCCTCCAAAATAAAAAGCTCATGATCACTCATGAGCTTTGATTCATTCTATTACTCTACGACGACCCAATCTTCTGCTAACAAGTCGCAAACTGTCGGAGTGAACATAGTATAGCCTTCTCCCGTTACGTCAATGACGAAATATGGGTTCAATTTTTTACCGTCTTGCTCGCTCTCCCCTACTAGCTTGACATATAATTCTGCCCCACCCCAATTACTGCGAATTACTTTTTCGCCTGCTTTTAAACGTGGTAAAATCTCTTCAAATGTCATGTATACCCATCCTTTATTTATGTTTTAATTCGTATTGTTTGTCGGGAAAAGTATACTGGATTGAGCTGTGTTTTACAAATTAAACTGTTTGTTCTTACTTCAATCTTATTAACACATTTCGAATCTTGATTAGTCTTTTATTAAAGTACTTAAGAAATTATAATAACTTCATCTACCTCAACAAAATTCAGAATAATCAACTTATTACTTGCGTGAGAGAAATAGATTCTGTTAAACTTTGGTAAGCAATAACAGATCATTATACATTCAAACAATAAAAGGAGATGGTAGTAATGAATTTGATTAATCAACAGCCAAAACTTTACGTTATGGATAACGGAACTATGCGAATGGATAAGAACTTTATGATTGCTATGCATAATCCTGCTACTATTGATCATCCCCATCAACCGAATGAATTTGTTGAATTTCCTGTTTACACTGTATTAATAGATCATCCTGAAGGTAAGATCTTATTCGATACCGCTTGCAACCCAAACTCTATGGGCCCTGAAGGACGCTGGAGTGAATCTACACAAAAAGCATTCCCTATCAATATGCCAGAAGAGTGCTATCTTTTACATCGTTTAGAAGAGTTGAATACACGACCAGAAGATATTAAATATGTAGTGGCATCTCATTTGCATTTAGATCACGCCGGTTGCTTAGAGTACTTTACAAATGCGACGATCATTGTCCAAGAAGATGAATTCAATGGCACACTCCAAACTTACGCTAAAAATGTAACTGAAGGGGCTTATATCTGGTCAGACATTGATATGTGGATAAAGAATAATTTGCAATGGCGTGTGATAAAAAGAGGAGAAGATCATGTTAAGTTAGCTGAAGGTATTGAAATCCTGAATTTCGGCGGTGGACATGCTTGGGGTATGTTAGGTCTTCATATTAATATGCCTGACACCGGAGGAATCATCTTAGCATCAGATGCAATATATACAGCAGAAAGTTTCGGACCACCTGTAAAACCACCAGGCATCATTTATGATTCTGTTGGCTATAATTCTACTGTTGAAAGAATTCGCAGATTAGCCAATGAAACCAATTCCGATGTATGGTTCGGCCATGATCCAGTACAATTCAAGAGTTTCAGAAAATCAACGGAAGGTTATTATGAATAAGAATGGAGTAGAAGCTTATGCATAAACTGACATTCGCACCAACGAGTTATATAGGATGGGGTTGCCTCTCGGTATTACCTGACGAAGTTAAAAGACTACAAGCTAAAAAAATCCTTATTGTGACTGATCCTTTCTTACTGAAGCTCGGTATAACTGACACTATTGAAAAACCATTACAACAAATGGGTTGCACAACAGATATTTACACAGATGTAGAACCGGAACCGCCACTTGAAATCGGAGAGAGGTTGGTTGCATACACAAGAAGTCATGAATTTGATTTGGTCATTGGTTTAGGAGGCGGTAGCGCATTAGACTTAGCGAAGATCGCTGCTGTTTTGTCAATGAATGATGGAAACGTCTCAGACTATCTAAACCTATCTGGAAATCGAACTATTACGGACAAAGGTTTACCTAAAATACTTATTCCAACTACTTCAGGCACCGGATCTGAAGTTACCAATATCTCCGTACTATCGCTAAATACAACAAAAGATGTAGTCACACATGACTTTTTATTAGCAGATGTTGCTATTGTAGACCCTGAACTAACCATCACTTTGCCTCCGAAAGTAACTGCAGCTACAGGTGTTGATGCATTAACCCATGCCATTGAAGCCTATGTATCAAAAAATGCTAATCCCGTAACGGATTCTTTAGCATTTAAAGCCATACAATTAATTAGTGGAGCAATACGAACAGCAGTGAAAGATGGTGAAAATAAACAAGCCCGCTCTGATATGAGCTATGGAAGCTATCTAGCCGGATTAGCATTTTTTAATGCAGGTGTTGCGGGTGTCCACGCGCTTGCCTATCCTTTAGGCGGTCAATTTCATATAGCTCATGGAGATTCCAATGCTGTATTATTACCTTATGTGATGGGGTATATAAGAATAAGCTGTGAAGAACAGTTGAAACACATCTTGGAAGCCATGGGTAGTAGTACGGTTGGACAAACACAAGAAGAAGCTTCCTATACATGTATAAATAAATTGGAGGAACTTGTTAATGATGTAGGTATTCCATCTACACTTAAAGGATTTAATATTCCTATTGAATCTTTAGAAGCTCTCACTGATGACGCTATTAAACAAACCAGAATTTTATCACGCAGCCCAATGGAATTGAAAAGAGATGACATTTTTGCGATTTATAAGTCTGCCTTCGAAGGTGTCGTGGTGGAACCACATTAATTTCGGCTCTTTCTTCTTGCCATTCTATAATTTCCGTGATAAATTGAACAATAGAAAATTTCATTTACGGAATCAACATGTATAACCTCGATAATATGGTTCGAGGGTCTCTACCAGGAACCGTTAAATCCTGATTACAAAGTCATTTTTGTAATCGGGATTTTTCTATGGAGTAATAAATGTGGTAGAACTGGTAGGAGGAGTTAGTTTGAATTTACGTGTATTATTATTGGCTATTTCAGCTATAACAGTAGGACTGGTAGAGTTGGTAGTCGGAGGCATACTGCCAGTGATTGCAGAGGACTTACATGTCTCGATTGCAACCGGGGGTCAGTTAATCACAATTTTCGCACTGGTGTATGCAGTGGCGGGACCTGTGTTATTATCATTCACTGCGAAAGTGGAGCGAAAGAAATTATATTTACTTACGCTTTTTGTATTCTTAATAGGTAACATCCTAACGTATTTGAGCCCAACGTTCGGCTTGATGATGGCTGCACGCATATTAACTGCAGCAAGCGCAGCACTCGTCATTGTCTTGTCGTTGACGATTACGGCGCGTATGGTTGAACCTCGAATCCGAGCGAAGTCACTTGGCTATATTTATATGGGGATCAGTTCATCGCTTGTGCTCGGTGTGCCAATTGGGATCGTCATAACAAATGCTTTTGGATGGCGTTCTGTATTCCTAGGAATCTCTATAATGACCATCATTTCGATTATTTTGATTGCCAAGTTTTTCGAGAAGATTCCTACAGGCGATGTACAACCACTTTCTGTACAAATTAAAGCATTGGCGAATAAAAAAATATTCTTTGCTCATATGGCAACGATGTTTATGCTAGCCGGTCATTACACCGTGTATGCATACTTCACTCCGTTCCTTGAGACAACAATGAAATTAAGTCCTTACTGGATTAGTGTCTTCTACTTCCTATTCGGATTGGCTGCAGTTGCAGGCGGAGCATTCGGTGGAGGGTTGGCAACACGGCTTGGTTCTAAGAAAAGTATTTTAATCATTCTTGGCGCGTTTGCTATTAGCTTATTCGCCCTTCCCTACTCTACGTTTTCGATTCCGCTATTCATCATTTTCATGATGGTTTGGGGTGGATTGAGTTGGGCGTTGGCACCTGCACAACAAGATTATATTATTCAAAGTGATCCTGTTACGTCCGACGTTCACCAGAGTTTCAACAACTCGGCTCTGCAAGTCGGAATCGCGCTTGGTTCGGGTGTCGGTGGTGTCGTATACAGTCAGACAGGTACCGTAACAAATATGCCTGCTGTTGGCGGTATCCTTGTCATCATTGCGTTCATATGTGCAGCTATCTCACTTTCAATGGCCGTAAAGACTCGTCAAGCAACTGTATAATCATGTAGAATGGAGTGAACTCGTTACAGAGTTCACTCCATATTTAATGAAACGAGGGATGCTTATGCTCGGTCTGCTACTCGATGTTGTCATTCTGCTTGCATTTATTGTGTACGGTATTGCTCTTTGGCATGGTAAAGGCGCAGCTCTGCTTACAGGTTATAATACGATGTCTAGTGAGAAAAGGATGCAACTAAACGAACGTGCATTATTCAAGTTTATAGCAAAGATTATGTTCACTTTAAGTTTTTGTGTCGGTTTATTCGCAGTGAGTGAACTGCTAGGAGAAGATATATATTTCATAGTGGGACTATCACTTTTCGTGATAGTACTCGGTTTTGCATGGATTTACGCAAATACAGGAAATCGATTTAAAAAATAAGGCAGGTGTTGAACAATGGTTAGAAGACGTGGTATTTATGAAATTGAAGTACTAAGCATGCCGCTTCAGTGTACACTTTGCGGTGGCACAACGTTTATTCACCGAGAAGTGTACATGGATGTAGAACCCACATCCAAAGAAGTACCTGCTCGCCTAACATTACAATCTTTTGCTTGTGAAGTATGTAGTACAACGCAGTTGATTCAAGAACAGTCGCATCATGACGAACCAAATATTGTCTATATCGAGGTGGATGCATGATGGTAGAAGAACTAGAAAGCGTTAGAAGCCATATAACAATTTTAGACTATCTGCTTATTTGTCGTCTTTGTACGCATGATAAATTTATCCCCTATCGAACCGTATCAAACGTGGAAGAACCGGGAGTTGGTGTGTTATCAATTGGCTATTCCGCAGTATGTGATCGATGTGGTTGTGTGACGGAGTTTGGTGATCCCAGTCATCCAAGTGAAGATGGTATGGATTATATATGGGCTCTTAAACAAACAATAGTACAGTAGAATTTAAAAAACGCTCCGTATAAGGAAGCGCTTTTCTTTTGCTATGAGACTTCCCCAATTCGCACCATCATGTCCAGTACACTTTCTAGGAATGCATCGATTTCACACATATGTTCTTCCGTCAATTTCGGTTTAAATTGAATACGTACACGATTCATCAAGCCTGGCTCTGTTTGTTCATATCGAAAACTAAGTGTTTGCGTATAACTAATATCGTTTTCCCAAACTGTACGAAGGATACTCGCAATTTCCTCACATTCCCTATCTACATCAGAAATGAATGTGCGAACGAGGAGCGTTAGCGTGCAACCCGGCTCCGTTTCTTCAACTTCGAGTATTTCATTCGCAAGTTCCTTAAGGGATGAACTCAAAGTGAGATCCACGATGACTGACGGATATCCGACTTTTGAAAAACGAATCGTAAATTCTCTTGCCATAATAGCTAAATCCAATTGATCTTTACGATTTAAAATATGGACTGTTTGTTCTAGATTGTCCAAGTCATAAATTTGATTTTCAAATGCCACTCTTAAATTTTCAAATACAGTTGGATCGTACATAGCGTGGCCTCCCCATCTCTTATATGTATAGATTTTTTCAATAAAGCCACCTTATATGCAAATCGTGAAGGGAGGTTATGTGTATGACAAACAAAGCCGCTTCGATTGCAAAGTTAAACGCGGAGGAATTACATGCTTTACACCACCTGGAAAACAAACTAGGTGTGACACTCGTTGCGTATGAGAGTACTATCTCAAAAAACACGAAATAATAGTGAAGTGGTACTTTCTATTACAGAGAGCACCACTTCTTTGTTTGAAATAAAAATTAAACACAAACGGTTGCTAATATTTTTTGAATATCATAAATGGCTTGATCTTTTCTAAATTGTTTTTGGATTTGTGGAGTCTCGGAACTTGATATCCAGATTTTCAATTCCGCATCCATATCGAACGTACCTGCAGTTTCCACACTGAAGTGAGAGATACTTTTAAAAGGTACCGAATGGTATTCCACTTTCTTTCCTGTGATGCCTTGCTTATCGACTAAAATTAATCGCGTTTTCGTAAATACAATTAAATCACGGACAAGCTTAAATGCCGCTTCCACATCTTCGCTATCTGCCAAAATCATGTTCAGTTCTTTCTTCACTTCTACATTGTTTACAGCAGAAGCATTTCCTAATAGCGCATCAAATAGTCCCATACAATTATTCCCCTTTTCGATATAGTTTTGTCTAAAACGTCACCATACACTGCCGTTGGGGATATCAATGGTTTTCTATCTCATACGGAAGTGTTCATTCAGAATAGTTTACCATGTTGCAGGAGAATAGGATAGAAATAGTAAAAAACTGGCCATGCAGTGTCAAATTGATCACTTCGCATGGCCAGCTCTTATTAATTATATAACTCAAAATTAAGCGGGCTTCTTCCGTAACATTCCTGCAAGTAGTCCAGTAATGATAGAACCCACGACAATTGCTAAAGCGTAAAGCACAATCTTGCTAATTCCACCTTCGACGAGACCCATGACGAAGATTCCACCATGTGGTGCACGCAAGGAGATATCAAAAGCCATCGTCAGTGCACCTGCCGTCGCTGCCCCTACTACGGCAGCGGGAATAACACGCAATGGGTCAGCTGCTGCAAACGGAATGACACCTTCTGTTATGAAGCAAGCGCCCAGCACATACGCTGTTTTACCAGCCTCGCGCTCAGTTTTTGTATAACGATTCTTAAATAATGTAGTCGCTATGGCCATCCCAAGCGGTGGTACCATACCGCCAGCCATTACAGCCGCAATAAATTGGAAGTTTTGTGCGTCAAGCATCGCAATACCGAATGTGTACGCTGCTTTATTAATGGGTCCACCCATATCCACAGCCATCATTCCACCAATGATTAAACCAACCAAAATTTGATTTGTCCCACCCATTCCTTCAAGGAAAGTAGAGAATCCTGTGTATAGCTTAGCCAACTGTGGATTGATGACCAACATGATTAATCCTGTCGCTGCAATACTGAAAACCGGATAAAACAGTACTGGCTTTAACCCTTCCAATGAATTAGGCAAACGCGCAAACAGTTTTTTGACGAGTAATGTAATATATCCTGCCAAGAATCCAGCGATTAATCCCCCTAAAAATCCTGAACCGCCGTCTGCTCCATCCACACCTGAAACTGTAACAGCAATCAAACCGCCAATCATACCAGGAGCAAAACCAGGTCGATCCGCTATACTTGAAGCAATGAAACCAGCCAATACAGGAACCATCAGGAAGAATGCTTTCCCACCGCCTATAGTGTTAAGCATGGCTGCAAAAGCATTATATTCAGGACTGTCAGGATTGGATGATTCAATTCCCCAAAAGAAAGAGAGCGCTATCAATATTCCCCCACCGACAACGAATGGTAGCATGTTGGATACGCCATTCATCAAATGCTTATAAAAACCGCTTTTCTTTTCCCCTGATGATGTATCTTCCTGACCTTTTTCAGGTTGATAAATCGGTGCATCTTTTTGAATCGCTCTGTCCAATAACGCATCGGTTTCATAGATCGCATCCCCGACTTTCGTCTGGATCACATGTTTACCAGCGAATCGTGCCATTTCGACTTTGGTATCTGCCGCGACAATAATGGTGTCTGCCTCCGCAATTTCTGCATCTGTTAATCTATTCTTCACACCTGATGAACCGTTTGTTTCGACTTTCAAAGAAAGACCACGTTCTTTTGCTCTCTCATTCAGTTTTTCAGCAGCCATATACGTATGTGCAATTCCTGTTGGACACGCAGTGACCGCTAGCAGACGTACAGTTGACTTCTCTTCTTGAGTTGTTTGAACTTCTTCCACGGATTCCTCATCTAATTCCGATTCCTTCTCATTAACAGCTTGCAAAACGTCCGCCGCTGTTTGTGCAGACAAGATTTTGTCGCGGAATGACGTATCCATCAAGAATGTAGCCAATCTAGACAGTGCATCCAAATGATCGTTGTTAGCCCCTTCACTCGCAGCAATCATGAAAAACAAGTGTGCAGGTTGACTATCAAGCGATTCAAAATCTATTCCTTCAATAGATCGACCAAACGCGATAGCAGGTGTTTGCACCGCAGCTGACTTCGCATGCGGGATAGCAATTCCTTCTCCAATCCCCGTTGTACTCTGACTCTCACGTTGTAGAATATCATTTGTAAATTGTTCTTTATCACGCAGATTCCCCGCATCATGTAGCTGCTGGATCAGTTCTGTTAGGACCGCTTCTTTGGAGCTGGAATGCAAATGCAAATTAATTGTCTTTTCCGTCAAGAGTTGTGTAATTTTCATAAAATAGCACCTCTTCCTATTGTTTGCTAATAATCACTTGACTTACTAACGATTCAACATCTTCTTTTTTACATAAATCAGATTGGAAAGCAGTGGCACTCCCGCTTGCTACGCCATATCTAAATGCTTTTTCTGCACAACCATCCTGAGAATAAGACGCAATAAAACCCGATACTAGTGAATCTCCTGCACCTACTGAATTAACTAGCTTTCCTTTTGGTACAGTGGCAAACAATGTTTCTTCGTCAGATACATAGAGCGCACCTTCCCCACCCATCGACACTACAACATGTTGAATTCCGTCACCGATTAATTCTTTAGCGTAAACAATCGCTTCTTCTTTACTGTGTATAGTCTTACCAACCAATTCTTCAAGTTCTTGCACATTGGGTTTGATGAAGAAAGGTTTGATTATTTCCATAATCTGTTTCAAAGCTGGTCCTGACGTATCAACTACCAGCTTCACTTTATTTTGTTCACAATATGCTGCAAGTTCTAATAAAAAAGATGAAGGTAACGAGGCTGGTATCCTTCCTGCAATTATCAACCAGTCTTCTTCTGATAAGCGTCCAATTCGCTCGATAAGGCTTTGAATATTCTGTTCATTCAATTCAGGCCCCGGTCCATTTAATTCTGTTTCTTCGGTAGATTTGATCTTCACATTAATTCGAGTGTTTTCTGGTGTCCGAATAAAATCCGTTTTTACTCCTTCATCTCGTAAAAAGTTCTCGATATAATCTCCTGTGAAACCGCCAATGAAGCCCCCCGCTATAGTATCTACACCTAGTCTTTTGACTACCCTCGATACGTTTATACCTTTTCCTCCAGGGTAATAATATACTTCATTTGAACGATTTAGTTCTCCAAGCTCAAAAGCGGGTATATAGGTGGTATAGTCCACTGATGGCATGAATGTACATGTATAAATCATTTCTGTACCACCTTTACTAACGTTTTTTCTTCTAGTTCATTCAAGATCTCGTCTGGTAATTTATCTATCAGTAATACCGCTTCGTCGATAGATAAAAATTTAATAAAACTACTTTTTCTCAATTTGGAATGATCCGCCACAATGTACGTGGTTCTCGATAGCTCAGCTGCCAAACTTTTCACTGATGCTTCATCGGGATCGGGAGTTGTATATCCATTAACAGAGTCCACTCCATTCGTACCGAGAAAGCATTTATTGAAATGATATTGTTTCAAAGATGTCATTGCCTGTTGCCCTACAAGTGCACCTGTTGACGCTTTGACATACCCTCCAATTAAATAAGAGGAAATACCATGCTCAGTTAGTGATTCCACATGTGTCAGTCCATTTGTTACAACCGTTATATTACGGTCTCTTAGAAAAGGGATCATTTGATACGTAGTTGTACCTGCGTCTAGATAAATAAAATCTCCATCCTTTACTAGGTCCGCAGCCAATGAAGCAATTTGAACTTTTTCTGCCAAATACTTTTCTGACTTCGCTGAGATGCTAAGTTCCTGCATATCCCGATCTGGCATTGTAGCTCCACCATGAATACGCTGAAGTTTATTAAGTGTTTCAAGTTCAGTTAAATCTCTTCGAATGGTAGATTCCGATGCGCTGGTTGCTTCTACTAATTCTGAGATCTTTACTGTTTTATGAGTAGCTAATTTATTTAAAATCAATTCAAACCGTTCATTTGTCAGCATATGCAACCCACCTTCTCTATCAATAACACCATATTACTTGAATTATTCAATAAAATCCATCATAATCATTCATAAGCAGTCAAAAACATTCAAAACAATTCATAGGAGGTTTTCGTAATGATAAAAAAACAATTCATATTCAGCAATGGTGAAGGGCTTCACGCTCGTCCAGCCGCCCAATTGGTCGCTGCTGCTACCCCTTTTAAATCAGAACTTTCACTTGAGTATAAAGAAAAAAAGGTAAATCTAAAATCTATTCTTGGTGTGATGTCACTTGGCGTCGCTGGAGGATCTACAATTACATTGATTGCGGATGGTGAAGATGAAATAGACGCGATGAACAAGCTGGAGGAATTATTACGATCTGAAGGCGCAGAAGACTAATGACAAAGATCCTTCAGGGCATCGCAGCCTCCAATGGTATTTCTATCGCCAAAGCCTTTCGTCTAGAAAATGCGGAGTTGACTGTACTGAAGGAATCCATTTCAGACGTGTCAACAGAGATAGATCGTCTACAAAACGCTCTTTCTCATTCCCGATCAGAATTGACGACGATTCAGAAACAGACACAAGAAAAGTTCGGTGAACAGGAAGCAGCTATTTTCAGTGCACATGTACTTGTTCTCGACGATCCAGAATTACGCACAGCTATTACAGATACAATCCAGACGCAACACGTAAACGCCGAATATGCAGTACAAGAAGCGGCAAACTTATATGTTTCAATTTTCGAAGCGATGGATGATCCATATATGAGAGAACGCGCTGCTGATATTCGGGATGTAACAAAACGAATCCTTTCCCATTTGCTCGGCGTCAGCATTCAAACGCCCGAAGACATTACGCAAGAGGTCGTCATCATTGCAGAAGACTTGACGCCTTCTCACACTGTTCAACTGAATCCTGAACTAATTAAAGGTTTCGTAACAGATATTGGGGGTCCTACTTCTCACTCTGCTATTTTAGCGAGAACATTGGAAATTCCAGCCGTTGTCGGAAGTAAAACCGCAATGGCTATGATTCAAAACGGTGAAATCATTATTGTAGACGGTGAAGCTGGGAAGGTTATTGTAAACCCTGACGCAGAAACATTAGCCGTTTATCAAGAAAAGCAGCAGGCATTTGCCAAACAAAAAGCCGAATGGCAGTTACTTGCGAATGAGCCTGCTATTACACTTGATGGTCATCGCGTTGAATTAGCTGGAAATATTGGGACACCCGATGATGTGGAAAATGTCTTGAAAAATGGTGGAGAAGCGATTGGATTATTCCGGACGGAGTTTCTTTACATGGGAAAAGAACAATTCCCTACCGAAGATGAGCAGTTTGAAGCATATAAAAGCGTGCTAGAGCAAATGAACGGAAGCGCTACCATTGTTCGTACTCTAGACATTGGTGGAGACAAAGAATTACCGTATTTACAACTTCCACATGAAGCCAATCCATTCTTAGGATTACGAGCAATCCGTCTATGTCTTGATCATGAAGAGATGTTTAGAACACAGTTACGCGCTTTATTGCGTGCCAGTATATATGGAAACTTGAGGATCATGTTTCCGATGATCGCAACGATTAATGAATTCAGGCAAGCAAAAGAACTATTTTTAGACGTAAAGCAACAACTTATTAGTGAAAGAATCGAAGTAAGTGAGACGATTCAACTCGGAATTATGGTTGAAACACCGGCTGTAGCTATTTTGGCTGATGTATTTGCCAAGGAAGTAGATTTCTTCTCCATTGGTTCAAATGATTTAATTCAGTATACGATGGCTGCTGATCGGATGAATGAGCACGTTTCTTACCTCTACCAGCCGTATAATCCATCTATTTTACGCTTTATCAAAATGATTATTGATGCGGCTCACAAAGAAGGCAAGATGGTGGGAATGTGTGGAGAAATGGCACGTGATGAAACGGCGATTCCTATACTGCTCGGGATGGGATTAGATGAGTTTTCCATGAGTGCATCTTCCATACTTCGTACACGTTCACAAATCCAGAAACTATCTAAGGTTACCTTAGAAAAACAGATAGATCATATTCTTTCCCTATCTACCGCGGATGAAGTGTTGCACTTCATTAAAAGTCTAGATAGCTAATACTACGTAATGGACCACTCTTTGAATCTAGATGATTCAAAGAGTGGTTTTTCATTTCTCCAGCATCCTTTGATCAGAAAAGCATTATACGATCTCGCCTCTCATTTTGTATACTTAGCCATATAATTATTATGGAAAGAAAGTTTGTGGAGAATGAATTTCACTCACTATCTGTTATAAAAAATGAATCTCTAGACATTACAACTTTCTTAGGTTGTTCCATCATCTCTCTAGCAGTAGATATTCATATACTACATAGAGCGGTGGGAGGTGAATGCTTTGAAAAAAGAAAATAATTGTAAATGTGGAGATCACCATTACTGTCAGAAGTGCCTCAAAATAAAATGCGATGCCAAATACTGTAGCCGTTGTAGAAAAGACTTATGTAATCCATGCTCATATTCATACCTAAATGGAAACCTATTAATTTCCTCATTTTTCGGATGTACATATAAAAGCCAATGATTAAACAGATGTCTACATACAATAAATACAGCAAGTTAGACTGCTCCATAGGTCACCTCGAAATAGCATATGGATAAACAAACAAAATGGTAACCTGTTTACCTAATTTTTTCCGGGAACATATGAGAGGATCTAACTGCATACTTTGCTTTCTTCCATTTTCTTGATTACTACTACCACTATTATTTAGTACAAATAAGCGAATACTTCACTGCAGTTTATTCATCACACATATATCATGCGAACTCGCCTCTCGTTTGGTACACTTAGAGATGTAGTAATTTTAAAAAGGGAAGTGTTTTAATGGTTGGACGTAATGATCCGTGCCCTTGTGGCAGTGGAAAGAAATATAAAAAGTGCTGTGAACGAAAAGAAGCTGTGACAGTTGAAGATTTACTGACAGATGAAATGGAGAATATACTACAGACGTTTTATGACATTCATCCAGAGCGACCAGATGTACCGGCGTTCGTGGAATTTGCAAATACATGGAAATCTTCATTGAATAGTTATTTACCACAAGAAATGATTGAAACGATTGCGCTTGATGAATTCTTCTTCCATCAACGGAGAGATATTTGGGACGACTATTTGGCCAAGCAGAAGAAAAAACATATTCGCCCATCGATTCTAGAATTACTTGATAGATGGTCAGAGCCGAAGGTATTTGTCGGTGAAGTAACTGCTGTCGGAGATACATATTTAACGGCTACAAGTATTCTAGGTGATGAAACGATTGAATTGTGGAAAGAAAGCGATAAGCCTGTTCCCGTAGGTGTCCACTTCTATTGCTTCATTCTTTCCGATGGTACGTCTGAAAGTAACTATCTAGCAGTCTCAAGTTTAATCTTCTTCCCGACTGATCATTCGGAAGCGATCAAACAGTTTGCTGAAACTCTTGCGGACACGCAAAATCCTTCACTCAAAGACTCCATCATGAAATTCTGGATTGCGCTCGGTGAAAGTGGCTATACAGGAGATGAGTTTACCGAATTTGAAGCAGGAGTTATAGAGGCGGCTGCTGAATTTTTAAAGCAACATGACCGAGAATCCCAAGCTTTGTTAGAAGTGCTTGAAGATTTCTTAGTAGATAAGCAACCAAAAGCGCGAAAGAAACTAGCAATTGCTGCGGGTGCAATCCGATATGGTTTAGACAATAAACATTTCGAACCGCTTGATATGACATTAAAAGAGATCGCAGAAGCATTCGATGTTTCTACCTCTTCGATGAGTAAATATGCGAAAGACCTAGCAGAATATGCTAGCGATGAAAATTAATTGACTTAAGGAGTTACGAACATGGTACTATCACATTCCCGTTTATCAGATGCATGGGAAGCATATCAAGATGTAGATTTGCATGGTAAGCAAGTTCTATCCAGCATAGAATTCACGACGACCTATTTATGCAATATGCGTTGTGAACATTGCGCGGTTGGATATATGCTACAACCAAAAGACCCACAAGCATTACCACTCGAGTTGCTGCTACAGCGGCTGGATGAAATCCCCCATTTACGAACGATTAGCTTAACAGGCGGCGAGCCGATGTTTTCGAAAAAATCTGTCGAGCAGTATGTCGTACCGTTATTGCAGCATGCACATGCGCGCGGAATTCAGACGCAGATGAATTCGAATCTAACTATGCCTATTGAACGTTATGAATTAATTGCACCGTATTTGAATGTCCTGCATATTTCGCATAACTGGGGTACAGTGGATGATTTCATCGATGGTGGATTCGCCCGGATGGAACGCAAGCCACCACGTGAGCGTCGTGCCGCACAATTCGAACGAATGATTGAAAACAGCCGAGCGTTGTCTGAAATGGGTGTAATGGTGTCAGCGGAAACGATGTTGAATCGCCGAACATTACCTCATCTACAGACCATTCATGAACAAATTATCCATGAAATGAAATGTGGTCGCCATGAAATACATCCTATGTATCCTAGCGATTTCGCTTCTTCATTGGATGTACTAACTTTGGATGAAACACGTACAGCAATGTTCGATCTGCTGTCATACCGTGATCCACAAACATGGATGCTATTTGGGACTTTACCGTTTTATAATTGTAGTAACGATGCAAGAGATCAAGAATTATTTGAGAAACTTGCAGCAAGTGAAAATGTCACTGTGCGAAATGATCCAGACGGTCGTTCTCGGTTGAATGTCAATATGTTTACCGGAGACGTGATCGTGACAGATTTCGGAGATGTTCCTCCACTAGGGAATATTCAAACCGACCAGTTGACGGATTTATATACGAAATGGCAACAACATCCCTTAGCAAAAAGCGTAAGCTGTCATTGTCCTGCAGTGCGTTGTCTTGGACCGAATTTACTCGTAAAAGATGCCTATTATCCAAATGTAGACTTTTTGAAGCGACAGCAAAGATAAGGTAGATGAAAAAACCACGTATGGCTCATAGTTGAGTCCATACGTGGTTTTTATTTTCCGAAGCCTTGGAAATGTTCATCAATAGCTTCTTGGAACGTCTCTGATGCTACTGCTTCTTTAATCGCTAAAGCAAAATCCTTCTCACGATCTTCTTCTCTGACCGCAACGATATATTGCAACTCTTCACCAAGCTCTTCATGTGCTAGTGCGTCTTCCAATTCCATTTCATTGACCATAATATAATTGTCTGGAATGATGGCTAAATCACCACTTGCCATAGATGGTATCAGCTGTGCAATCAAGATAGGCTGGATGTTCAAGTTTTTCGGATTACTATCAATATGTTTTTCTGTAACTGCATAAGTGGCTGCACTTGGATCCAATGAAATTAATCCCTGTTGTTCAAGGAAACGTAGGGCTCTCGCTGTGCCTAGTTCATCATTCGGAATAGTAATCCATGAACCGTTAGGAATATCATCCATCGACGTCAACGAGTTAGAATATAAGCCTAGTCCCACACTTGGAACTTCCGTCAAAGCAACTATAGGCAAGTCATATTCTTCGTTAAACTGTTGAAGATTAATTTGTTGTTGGTTGATGTTGGCAGCTATCTCTCCATCAGCCAACTCTTTATTCGGTTCAATTAAATCTACGTATGATTCCACTTCGACTTTGTACCCTTGTTCTTCAAGTGCCGGTTTTAATGCCTGATCGATGACTTTCGCATAAATCCCTGCCGTTGTACCAATTTTTATCGTTTCATTACTGCCTGTAGGATTGCATGCGGTTAACAGCATTCCAAGGATCGTCAGCAGACCGACTAGTTTCATTTTCATCTTAAATCGTTCCTTTCAAAAAACACTATCTTCATCATATTCGCTGTAATTTTCACTGTCAAACCAAATCCTGCAATTAAAAAGATGTGCAACATTGTACACATCTTTTTACTCGCTATGTAATTTTACCAGACTGCCGGTTTTTGTACCATAAGCCAAAGCATCACCATAAGCAATCCAATATAAATCCAGGCAGTACGTTGTAACTTGTTGAGTACCGCTTCCCTGTCTTTGCTTGGATCATGGAATCTTTTCAATACAGAAGAGAAACCAGTTGCCAGGAAGAACCCGGACAGCAACATGACGCCTATTGTGAGAATAATCCACGACGTGTTCCATGGCCACGGACCAAATAAAATTAATAATATACCAGTCACAACAAGCACATGGCCTGAATGCATAACAAGTCGTATAATGACTCGGATAATCGCCAGATAGATGTCTTCTGCTTCTGCTTTAGCAGAACGTAGCCGGCGTATTAATGGCAGCAAGAGGAATAAAGGTCCTACTGAAATTATAGCCGACACTACGTGTGCAAAGACAATCGCTCCGTAATAAAAGTTCATTTAAGAGATTATTTCTGAATTGGGCTATATTCGTGCACCCAAACCTTCATTTTAGGAAGCCAAGGCATTTTGTCGTGGATCGACAGCATCGCCTGTTTATATTCTTCAACTGTTTCATGACCTTCTGATTTGGCGTCTTCATCTGTCAGTTCTCCGAGTGTTTGTTCATATAATTTTTCAACTTTGAACTCTTTGCCTTCTAACGTCATCGTTTCGCCTGGGTATGCATAGACACCATTACGTCTAGTAGCCCACTTTTCACCGTTGAGTACTTTTTGTACGTCCTCCGGAATAGTTACAAGTCTTTCTATTGAACATGTTTTTTCTGGATAATTTGTCATGCTAACACTCCTCTTGATTCATTAATCTTTCACGTATACTAGTGTAACCCTTTTCATCAATGAATTACAGCTTTTACTTCCCAATAAAATACCCTCACCACCGGAGCGACGAGGGATGGTACTTATTTCACTTCTACTGTATGTTCTTCATGCTCGTGAATGTCTTCATTTTCGATATGAATAATCACTTGATAGCTGCCTACTTTAGGGAATTGATAGTTTGCTGTATACTCACCCGGCTTGGATTCTTCCGTATCTACCCATGTGGTTTCTTTATCTGCCGAGATGATTTCATAGCGAACCTGCGCCTTTATTGCTTCACCGTCGAGCTGCGCATGCGTCATCAACTCTGTGTCTGTTGCTGCTTTTGCTCCTTCAGGTTGCACAAAGTGAAGAGCAAGACCTTCTACTCCTTCGCCGTGTTCATGATGTTCATCTTCTTTGCCATTTTCGTGTTCATCCGATTGATGGGTAGCATCCCCGATTTGGATTTGCTTTTCTGGCATAACATGCATATCACGTGCAGTTACATGTACTTGAACGTGATACATACCGTCAGTATCGAATGTTGTTTCTGCTGAATAAATACCTTCTTTTTCATTTGTTGTTTCAACTAGAATACTGTCTTCCTTCTTACCTTCTTCCCAGATCTCATATTCCACTTCGGATGCATCATCTACTTTTTCTTCCCCTTGTGTTACAAGTGTTGTTAGAGTTACCGGTTCATTAGCAATTCCTTGTTCTGGTACTGTAAGTTCTACATCAATTACTTCAGGTAAAACAGCTTCCGTAGGTACATCATCGTCTTGCCCACATCCAGCAAGTATACCTATCATAGCTGTACTCATGACTAACATTGATAATCGTTTCATCTTTTCATTCTCCTATCTATTCGTTTAGCTGTTATGATTATAAAATATGTTTACGAAATTTCAATGAAGTTTTAACAACTTCTCGAAACTTCATGTAGATTTCACATCTTTTACGGAAAATTAAACTATAAGCTTTTATGAAATGAGGCGTAGTAAATTGAGTTACCAATTATTAGTCATTGACGACGAACAGCAAATGCGTGATTTGATTCGTGTGATACTTGAAGATGCGGGCTATAGCGTATTCGAAGCCAGCGACGGTTTGCAGGCTCTGTCGATCGTCAAACAACATACGATAGATTTATGCATTGTCGATGTGATGATGCCCTATATGGACGGCTTCACATTTGCAGAGGAGATGAAACGCACTTCATCGATCCCATTGATTTTCCTATCTGCGCGAGGCGAGGAATGGGATAAAGTTCAAGGTCTAAAACTTGGCGGAGACGACTACATCGTCAAACCTTTCTTACCAGGAGAACTGGTCGCGCGGATCGAAGCCGTCTTGCGCAGAACATACCGTCATAATCCTGAACCAATTATATTACAAGCTGGTCCACTTACCATTAATGAAGACTCGTATACAGCACAGCTTAACGGAAACCCTTTAAATCTGACTTTGAAGGAATTTGGCTTGCTGTTATTGCTAGTCAAACATAAAGGGCGCGCCTATTCCCGAGAACAATTACTTGAATTGGTCTGGGGCGATGATCATCAAAGCAGTGAGCGTACAATTGATACGCATGTTAAAACACTTCGTTTAAAACTAGGTGACGCAGGTAAAATGATTGAGACCGTATGGGGGATCGGCTACAAGTTAGAGGACTCTGAATGAATAATTTAAATCTTAGCAAAAAGATGTTGTTTGTATTTTTAGGAAGCATCACGTGTACCATATTATTTTCATTCTTCTTCATTCATTACTTATATACCGAATTATATAAAGAACAAATTAAAGAGTCGATCATATATCAAGGAAATCGAACAGCTTCCCATTATCATTACGGAGAGCTCAGTGATTCGATCATCGAAAAGATTCAATGGTATAACATCGTCTCAGAGTATGAAATTATCGTCGTAGATCGCTTAGATGATTTAACGTCCTATTTCCCCTACAAGATTGATTATCAATCACTCATCAATGATAGCGACGAGAAGATATTAGAGACGGGTAAGCCCGTTATGAAAGAAGGCTATGTAGATGAACTAAATCGGGAAATCTTCGGTGGGATTTTCCCTATTAAAGGAGAAAACGGACTGATTGGTTTCATATATATATATGTTCCGCTCGCTGCGATCCAAGATGTTTTTCACGACAGTTTACCCATTATGATACTCGTCGGGAGCCTATTCTTCCTCGTTCTATTTCTAATTTTGCGGCGTGTGTGGCGTTCGCTATTCGAACCGTTGCAAACATTGCAGACCTATTCAGAAGAAGTGTCTAAAGGTGATTATTCGAATCGACTCAATACAGGACGGACAGATGAGATAGGTAAACTGGCGACTGCATTCGATTCAATGAGTCGTTCCCTTGAAGAGCAAGATCAGCGCAAGAAAGATTTTACGTCAAATATTGTACATGAGCTCAGGACACCATTGACGTATATTAGCGGCTACGCGCAACTTTCACGCAATAAAATTGATTCGTCTCCCGATGATGTAAAACACTACTTATCAACCATCGAGAAAGAAACCGAACGCTTAAAGAAGCTTATACATGATTTAGTCGAGCTAAACCATTTGGAACAGGATGTATATACACTGGAAACTGAACCGATTGCAATTGCGCAATTACTATTAGATACGTTGGAATTATTTGTGATTCGATTACAGGACAAAAATATTCAGTTGAGCACATCGATTGATGAGGAATTGATTTTGGAAGGTGATCCTAAACGATTGCAACAAGTCTTTTATAACACGATCGATAATGCAGTAAAATATGCTGAGCAATCCATTACTATTCATCTGACCGCCAGTAAGCAAGGTGCACAATATCGCATCGCCAATGACGGCGTGACCATAGAAGAAGAGGACGTAGAGCGAATCGGAGAACGCTTTTTCCGTACCGATAAAGCACGAACTCGCACAACAGGCGGTACTGGACTTGGTCTATCGATCGTCAAAGAAATTGTTCGGTTACACGGAGGTACATTCACGATTTCCAATGAAATAACAGAAACCATTGTGATCATTGAATTACCTGAGCAAATACAAAGGAGTGAAAACAGTTGAAACGTCTGATTCCTTTTCTGTTGATGCTCGTACTATTCATCAATGGGTGCAGTCAACCTCTTGAACGTGGGAAACAAGTCCGTGAATTCACCTTCACGGATCAGCATGATCAACCATTCAGTTCCAAGGAGCTTTCCGGTTCGCCATGGATTGCAGACTTCATTTTCACAAATTGTACAACAGTTTGTCCAACGTTGACGAGTGAGATGGCAGACCTACAAGCAGAATTGAAAGATCAGGACATCGAAATGAACTTCGTCTCTTTTACTGTAGATCCTGATACCGATACACCTGCAGTTTTGAAAGACTATATTTCAAACTTTACTGATGATGAATCAAACTGGCATTTCCTGACGGGCTACTCACAACAACAATTCGAAGCGTTTGCTCGGGAAGAGTTCCAGACTTTTGTGCTGAAACATAAATCTTCTACGCAAGTTGTCCATGGTACAAATTTCTATCTACTGGATTCGGAAGGCTATATTCTTAAGGAGTATAACTTCTCAAATGATTCTTATAAAGAAGAGTTATTGGCCGATCTAAAACGCATGAAATAACAGTCGGGTTGCGTGACGAATTTCGTCGATTCCGCTATACTAGGTAAGGAAAGCAGGTGTACGTGTTGGATTCTCGTTATTGGAAAGCCGGTTTTTTTACTGCGCTGACTTCATTTGTTCTACTCATTTTAGGCGTACGGACAGTTCTTGGACATGACTTGATCGTTAATAACTATTTGACGTTCGCCGTATTCGGTCTGATGGTCGGGATTGTCACTTCTCTTTTATTGTTCTATCAGCTATCGATTGCATTTAAAATGTTCATGGTCGTCCTTGTTCTAGCATTTGCTGAGATGTTCCGCAGCTTTATCATGATGGATAATGAATTTTCGGAAGCCATCGGAATTTTATCGCTGTTCATTATTTCATCATTCGGACTAGCAATCTCTGTGATCGTTCAATTCATCGTAAAATTAGCGCGTAAAAAGTAAAAACCGGTTGGAGAATTATTCTCCGACCGGTTGTTTTTTTGTTTTTTTGATTTGTTTACTTCGTAGTTGACCGCATGCCGCATCAATATCTGTACCGTTTTCAAGACGTACTCCACCGTTGATCCCTTTGCGTCTAAGCGCTTCGTAGAACGATTTAATCGCCTCGGGTTCACTCCGCTGATACTGGCCATGTTCATCTACTGGATTGTACGGAATTAGGTTGACGTATGAAAGGTGACGCTTATCCGCAAGCAATCGACCCAACTCTTCTGCTTCTTTGACGTGGTCATTCACGTCACGCAATAAAATATACTCAAATGTGATACGACGATTCGTTTTTTCTAAATAATAGTTGATTGAATCCATCAATTTTTCAATCGGGAATGCTTTGTTAATCTTCATGATGGATGAACGTAACTCATTATTCGGCGCATGTAATGAAACCGCCAAGTTTACTTGTAGTTTTTCATCTGCAAAGTCTTTGATCTTCTCTGTCAGACCACTTGTTGAAACCGTAATATGACGCGCACCGATTGATAGACCTTTTTGGTGATTTACGACATGAAGGAAGTCCATCAGGTTCGAATAGTTGTCGAACGGCTCGCCTATACCCATAACTACAATATGGCTTACGCGTTCATCTTCGCCTTTGCCATCAAGATACTCTTGCACCTTCATAATTTGACCCACAATTTCCCCTGCATCTAGATCACGATTTTTGCGCAAAAGTCCGCTTGCACAGAAACTGCAACCGATATTACATCCGACTTGTGTTGTGACACAAACAGAATGACCATAAGGGAATTTCATCAAAACCGTTTCGATCAAGTTGCCATCATGCATTTTGAAAAGGAATTTCACAGTGCCGTCCTGTGAAACTTGCTTAACGTTTTGCTCAAGTGTTTGAACCGAGAAGTTTTCATTCAATACATCAATGGTTTCTTGATTAATATTATTCATTTCATCAAAAGATAAGACACGCTTTTTATAGAGCCAGTCCCAAACTTGTGCTGCACGGTACTTTTTTTGTCCGTTTTCTATAAGAAAGTCTGTCAATTGTTCAATTGTCAAACCGTATATCGATTTTTTCATTTGATTTCTAGCCTCATTTCAAAAATTACAATCTTTTTATTATACTACAAGATTGTGGAGAAAGGAACAACTGATTCGTTTTATAGTTGTTTTTGCTGAACATTTTTGTCAGTTCTAAGTTTTAGGAAAAATGCCAAAAGGTTCAATGCTGCAAGCACGGCGAAAAAAATACCCATTCCTGTATGTCCTGTCGCGATTCGATCATATGCAAAATAACCCATGACAACTCCAATGACTAAGTCAATGATTTTTGAATTAAACAAGATGCTTCCCCCTTACTGTACTACTCGTAGTATAGCAGAAAAATACACCTGCAACCGAATTTTCATCCGTTACAGGTGCTTGATTAGTCATTTTTCTTACACATTTGTTGTGGAAAGATTATGTTTCTTGATGAACTCTGTTAGTACAGTTTCAAGATTTGGAGTACCGATTTCATCTAAGTCATAATAAACACGTGTACATGGCTTATTGATATTGATGACACGTGAAAGATCCATTGGTGTTCCAATAATCACTGCATCTACATCTGCCGCATTGATAGTAGCTTCAAGGTCTTTTAACTGCTCATCACCGTAGCCCATAGCCGGTAAGATGTTTTCGATATGCTGATACTTTTCGAACGTTGTGATTAGGCTTCCTACCGCAAATGGGCGCGGATCAACAATTTCAGCTGCTCCAAGACGTTGCGCTGCGATGACTCCAGCACCTAGCTTCATTTCACCGTGAGTTAATGTCGGACCGTCTTCAACAATCAGTACACGCTTGCCTTTGATGATTTCAGGATTGTCTACAGAGATTTTTGATTCTGCTTTAATGATGGTACTATTTGGTGCTGCAAATTTAATGTTATTTTCCACCGTTTGAATCGCTTTTTCCGATGCACTGTCGATTTTATTGATAATTGATACGTCTGTTGTGCGCAAGCAAACTTCACCTGGATAGTATTTCAACTCATGGCCTGGACGGTGTGGATCAAGAACTGTGATCGCCAAGTCCGGCTCGTAGAATGAAAAGTCGTTGTTTCCACCATCCCAAAGGATTACGTCACAGCCGTCAGGATCATTTTCAGCTGCGTCAAGAATGTCTTGGTAATCTACCCCTGCATAGATGATATTACCACGGTCAACGTGCGGCTCGTATTCTTCCATTTCTTCAATCGTACATTTATGTTTTTTGAAGTCTTCTACTGTTGCATAACGCTGTACACGTTGTTCAGCCAAATCGCCATAAGGCATTGGGTGACGGATCGCTACTACTTTCAAGTCATGCTCAAGCAATGTTTCGATAATTTTACGTGACGTCTGACTCTTCCCTGTTCCTGTTCTAACTGCACAAACAGAAATAACGGGTTTATTACTTTTGATCATCGTTGCTTTTGATCCAAGTAATGTAAAGTTAGCTCCAGCCGAGTTCACAATTGCGCCAATTCCCATCACTTTATCGTAGCTTAGGTCACTATAAGAGAATACACATTCATCTACTTCTAGTTCTTTGATTAATTCAGGTAGCTGATCTTGTGAGTAGATCGGAATTCCTTCTGGATATAATTCGCCAGCCAATTCAGTCGGATATTTACGTCCATCGATATCTGGAATTTGTGTCGCTGTAAATGCCACGACATTGTATTCTTCTTTACCGCGGTAATATGTATTGAAATTGTGGAAGTCTCTTCCTGCTGCACCAATAATAATTATATTTTTTGTTTTCATAAGTTTATCTCTCCAATCAAGCTTCTTTTTATTATTATAAGGCAATGTGTATAAAAATACAATAGATAAAGTTTAAAATACATAAATTCGTATACATATACATTCAAAAATTATGTCACATATTGTCACAATCGTTCATATAACAACGTTTTGAGTATCCTTTTATATATTGACGACAAGAAAAAGCCATTCAGAATCGAATGGCCTTTTTCAGTTTATTCATTTAGTAAGTTGTTTAAGCACTTCAAACAGTGTATTCATCTGGTTGTCAGTACCAATGGAAATACGTATATAATCACGAATACCTTCTTGATCGAAGTGACGAACTAATATTCCACGGTCTTTTAACAGTTGGTATAATACTTTTGCTTCCTTGTGTAAAGGCTTTGCAAAGACGAAATTCGCGTCTGAAGGTAGTACTTCGAAACCTAACTCTTTCAACATATGGACTGCTGATTCACGAGTGCGAATGATTTTATTCGTACTTTCTGTAAAGTATGCATGATCTACAAATGCCGCAGTAGCACCAGCCATTGCCAAACGATCAATCGTGTACGAATTGAACGAATCTTTAATACGCGTTAAACCAGCAATCAATTCAGGTTGTCCTAATGCAAATCCGATACGTAGTCCTGCTAGCGCACGAGATTTAGACGTCGTTTGAATGACTAATAAATTCGCATAACGATCGATCAATTTCATAGCGGATGGACCTGCAAAATCAATATATGCTTCATCAATGATGACAATCTGATCAGGATTATTTTTCAAGATATCCTCGATTACATCCAATTCTGCATAAATACTCGTAGGTGCATTGGGATTCGGTATAATGACTCCGCCTGGTGAATTATAAAATTGCTTTTTAGGAAGTGTGAAATCATTATTCAGCGGCACTTTTTCGAATGAAATATTGAATAGCTTGGAATAGACCGGATAAAAGCTATAGCTGATTTCCGGAAATTTAATAGTTTTTCCTGGTTCGAAAAATGCCATGAAAGAAAATGCCAGCACTTCATCAGATCCATTACCTACGAAGACATTTTCTTTTGTCAGACCATATGTTTCCGCAATCGCGTGACGCAATGGGTCCACTGTAGGTGATGGATAACGCTGTAATGTATTTCCATTCAGTTCTGATTGGATCGCTTCTAAGACTTTCGGACTTGGCGGATAAGGATTTTCATTCGTATTCAATTTAATGATATCTGGCTGATTCAACTGCTCACCCGGAACATAAGGTTCTGTACGGCGTGCAACTGTGCTCAGAAATCTACTCATTTCGCGGCACTTCCTTTTTCGGTCGTCTCTCACGCAACACTTGCTGAACGTCCGTCAGATCCACATCAAGAATATTCATCAATACGAGTGTATGGTAGACAAGATCCGCAATTTCATTGGAGACTTCTTCTTTGTCTGCATTTTTTGCGCCGATTACGACTTCTGTAGATTCCTCTCCAACTTTTTTCAACACTTTGTCGATACCTTTATTGAATAAATAAGTCGTATACGAACCATCTATTGGATTCGCTTTACGGTCTGCAATTTCATCTATTACTTCATAGACTACTTCACGCAATGATTCTTCTTTTTCCATTACCGTTGTGAAGAAGCAAGTCTTTTCGCCTGTGTGACAAGCAGGGCCTTGTGGTGTTACTTGTAAAAGAATTGTATCTTGATCGCAATCTACAGAAATACGTTTTACTTGTTGTGTGTTCCCCGACGTTGCGCCTTTATTCCATAGTTCTTGTCTTGAACGGCTATAAAACCATGTTTGATTTGTTTCGATTGTTTTTTCAATGGACTCTTTATTCATGTAAGCAAGCATTAGGACTTCCCCTGTGCGATCATCTTGTACAACTGCTGGGATTAGACCTTTGTCGTCGAATTTTAATGCATGGATGTCTAGTGTCATTTTAGTCATTCCTAACTGCGATATTTTCTTCTACTAAGTAATTTTTCAAATCGCGAATATTAATTTCATTAAAGTGGAATACAGATGCTGCAAGTGCTGCGGTTGCTTTTCCTTCTGTCAGTACGTCTTTAAAGTGTTCAGGTTTTCCGGCACCACCACTAGCGATGATCGGGATATTGACTGCATCAGCCATTGCACGATTGAGTTCAAGATTATAACCATCTTTCACACCGTCTTCATCAATGCTGTTAACAACAAGTTCTCCAGCGCCAAGTCCTTCCATCTTTTTGGCCCATTCGATTGCGTCAATTCCGGTCTCTTCCATACCGCCTTTTGCGAATACAGACCACTTTCCTTCGCCAACTTGTCGAACGTCCATAGACAGCATTACACGATCAGAGCCGTATTTATCTGCAACTTCTTTAATCAAACCTGGATTCGTCAAGGCTGCACTATTGATCGAAATTTTATTACCGCCCAGTTCAAATACTTTATCTACATCTTCGAGCGTACGAATGCCGCCACCTACGATGAATGGGATCGGTACTTCCTTGGCAATTTCCTCAATTAAATCGAGGAACATACCACGATTTTTCGTCGATGCCGAAATGTCATAGAAGACGAGTTCATCTGCACCATCTGCAACATACTTTTTTGCTAATGTTAGGGGATCTGCTACTTCCTGAACGTCTAGAAATTTCTTTCCTTTTACAACTTTACGATTATCTACGTCTAAACACGGAATGATCTTTTTAGTTGTTGACATGACTGTCGTCCCCCAATAATTTTTTTAAGGATAGTTTACCTTCGTATAATGCTTTCCCGATAATAGCGCCGTACATGTCTGAAGCAGCAAGTTTTTTGATATCTTCTTCTGTAGATACACCACCTGAAGCGATAATGTCGATGGCAGATGCGTCATCCATGATTTTCAGTTCTTCAAAGTTTGGTCCTTGGAGCATGCCGTCTTTCATGATATCCGTGTAGACCACTGTTTTGACGCCGATTTTCGCAAGGTCTTGTAGTAGATCGACTGCTTTGACGTCACTTGTTTCTGTCCAGCCGTCTGTTGCGACGAAGCCATTACGTGCGTCGATCGATACAGCAATTTTGTCGTCGTGTTTTTCAACAGCTCTTTTAAGAAATTCCGGGTCTTGAATCGCTGCAGTACCGATAATAACACGTGCAACACCATTTGCGATGTGTGAGTCGACGATTTCCATGTTGCGGATTCCGCCGCCTACTTGAACGGGTACGTTGACTGCTTTGGCGATGGCTTCGATCGCTTGTTTATTGGCAGAATTGCCTGTTTTTGCACCGTCTAGATCTACGACGTGGATGTATTCGGCTCCTTGGCTTTGCCATTCTTGCGCCATGTTGGTTGGTGAATCATTGTAGATTATTTCTTGTGCGTAGTCGCCTTGAATGAGGCGGACGCATTTGCCGTCTCTAATGTCGATTGCTGGGAATAAAATCATCAACTAGTCCTCCTAATAAATGAAATAAGCGTTAAGCGCCGTTGATCTGCACTCCGGGTGGACGCTTTCCTGCGGGCATGGCTTGAGCCTCCTCGCTTCGCTGTGGGGTCTCAAGACTCATGCTATTCCCGCGGGAGTCGCCACCCTCCGTTCCGATCAACTAGAATGCTCTAAAAACAAAGAAAGTTTATACTCTAAACCGATAAACACATTAATTACAATGACCCTTTAGTAGAAGGAACACCTTTTATTTCTGGGTTCATTGCGCTGGCGTCGCGTAGGGCGCGGCCGAAGCTTTTGAATACGGATTCGATGATGTGATGTGTATTTTTTCCGTAGTCCAAGTTAATGTGTAATGTGATTTTAGCGTTGTTTGTGAATGCTAGGAAGAATTCTTCGACTAGTTCTGTGTCGAATTCGCCTACTTTGTCTTTCATTCCTTCTACGTTAAAGACGAGGAATGAGCGACCGCTTATATCGATCGATGCAGTGGATAGAGCTTCGTCCATTGGTGTGGATACAAGGCCGAAGCGTTCTATTCCTTCTTTTGTACCGATGCATTGGTTGAATAATTGTCCGAGTACGATACCTACGTCTTCTACTGAATGGTGTTGGTCTACTTCAATGTCGCCGTCGCATGTCACGGATAGATCGAAGCGCCCGTGTTTTGCGAATGCCGTCAGCATGTGGTCAAAGAATCCGACGCCGGTATTGATATTCGTCTCTCCTGTGCCGTCTAGTGAAAATTCCATTTCAATTGATGTTTCGCCTGTCTTACGTGTGAGTTGTTGTTTTCGCATTAGAATCCTGCCTTTCGTACTTTGATCGAATTGGCGTGTCCTGTTAATTGTTCGGCATTTGCCAATACTATGATGTCATCTGCCACTTCTGCCAAAGCATTCTCAGAATAATAGATAATACTCGACTTTTTCATGAAATCATACACACCTAACGGAGAAGAGAACGCTGCGGTTCCGCTTGTTGGCAATGTGTGATTAGGTCCTGCCATATAATCCCCTAACGCTTCAGGTGAGTGCTGTCCTAGGAAAATGGCGCCTGCGTTTCGTATAGCAGCCAAGTGTTCCATTGGATTGTCAATCATGAGTTCCAAGTGTTCAGGTGCCAATCGGTTAACGATATCAAATGCTTCTTGCAATGAATCGACAACAATAATGCGTCCGAATTGCTCAATAGACTGTGACGCAATTTCCTTACGAACAAGATCGGCAAGCTGACGGTCCACTTCTTTTGAGAGCTTGTCCGCAAACGATTGGCAAGTAGTGATGCAAACTGCTGCTGCCCGCTCATCGTGTTCTGCTTGAGATAGTAAATCTGCTGCCGCATAAACTGGATTCGTATTCGTATCGGCCACGACACAAATTTCACTTGGTCCTGCAATCATATCAATGGCTACATCACCGAACACCCATTTTTTCGCACGAGCAACATATGCATTACCAGGTCCAGTAATTTTAACAACCTTTTCAATCGTCTCTGTACCGTACGCTAACGCAGCTATCGCTTGTGCACCACCTACTTTATAGATACGATGAACGCCCGCTTCTTTCGCTGCGACCAATACGTGTGGATTGATTTTGCCATCACGTTGTGGCGGTGTCACCATGGTAATCTGCCGTACTCCTGCAATCTTTGCTGGTAGTGCATTCATTAAAACGGTTGATGGGTAAGCCGCTTTTCCCCCTGGAACGTAAAGTCCCACGCTGTCTATCGGAGTAACTTTCTGACCGAGCATGATTCCTTCGTTTGGATTTAAGAACCAAGATTGTTCTTTTTGTGCTTCGTGATATGTCGTAATTCGCTTTTTTGCCGAGCGCAGTGCACGATAGAAATCCTCTGTAACGGCTTGTTCCGCTTCATGGATTTCTGCTTCTGTGACCAATAAGCTTTCTAGCTTTACTCCATCAAAACGTTCAGTGAAATCTAGAACGGCTGTATCACCTTCGGAACGAACTTTATCGATAATTTTTAGGACATTACGGTCAAATTCCAAATCAGGTTGACTAGAATCATCGCGTTTTAGCAGTTCCTCAGTGAATTCAGCTCCACGAATAATCTTCATGAACGCACCTCCAAGCCTTCCTTCATATCTTTGATAAATTGTTGTATATCTTCAGTTTTCGTTGCATAACTCGCCTTATTCACAATCAAACGAGCACTGACATCAGCCATCTCCTGCAACACGACTAGACCATTTTCTTTTAATGTTGTACCTGTCTCAACAATATCGACAATGACATCTGACATGCCGATTAAGGGTGCAAGTTCTATTGATCCATTCAACTTGATAATTTCTGTACGGATTCCTTTTTTATCAAAATATTCTTTCGCAACTAATGGATATTTTGAAGCAACCGTCAAGAAAGGTACATTTTCAACTGGCGTATTGGGATATCCCGCTACTGCAAGCTTACAACGTCCGATTCCCAAGTCCAGTAATTCATAGACATCACGGGGGTCTTCCATCATGACGTCTTTACCAACTATCCCTACATCCGCCGCGCCTTTCTCAACGTATACAGGAACATCTACTGCTTTGACAAATATTAGTTTAATCTTTTGTTTATCATCATAAATGACAAGCTTTCGGCTCTCATCAGTGAATTCAGAGAAATGTACATCCGATTTCTCGAGGAACTTCATTGCGCGTTCCGCTGTCCGTCCTTTTGCCATTGCTACTGTTAAATAATCCATTCAGGTACTCCTTTCTTGCTAGCGATAAAATCAAGCAACTGCTTGAAGTCGATGAACTCTTTTGCTTCTTGTTGATCTACTAGTTTATTTTGTTGTTCTGTTAATTGAATAGTATAAAGACTGTCTGTCATATATTCCGCTTCGCCCATAGGCTTTGAAATGACACGATAATCACGTTCTCTCAACTTGTTTGTAATATCAATTGCGTATTTGATACGACTCTCTTCATACAGTACTGTCACATCGATGCTATATCGTTCTTTCTGGCCTTTGTTAGATGAAGCTTTCACTAATGATTCGATTTCACATGCAAAACCAATTGCAGGCAATTTCACGCCAAATTCTTCACTTAATGCATCATAGCGACCACCCATCAGTACCGGCTTTCCAAAGTTCTCTACATAACCCTGGAAAATGATCCCTGAGTAATACCCCATATGATTGATTAGGCCTAGATCGATCACGATATGTTTTTTTAAGCCGTATAGTTCAACGATATTGCATGTTTGTTGAAGATAATCGATTGCTCTCTGTGCAGATTCACTAACCTGTAAGTTTTGTAGTCTTTCAAACACTACTTCGGGCGCGCCGTATAATAAAGGCAATTGCTCGAGTACCTCTTTAATAGATGAATCAATCGATAACCTTTGCAAGAAAGGGCCTATCTCCACAACGTTTTTCGCTTGAATCAACGTTTTGAGTTCAGCTGTTTGTTCTACTGTAATGTCGGAGTCCGCGATCAATTCATTGAAAAACCCTGCATAACCGATCTCGATTTTTACATCTGAGAAGCCAACATCACGTAATGCATGACAAGCCAGCATAATCGTTTCTGCATCTGAAGCGAGTGAACTTTTGCAATAGAATTCGACTCCTGCTTGTGTCTTACCGATACGCTCACTTTCCTGGAATGTCTGTCTGAAGACTTCTTGGACGTAATAATAACGCATTTCTTCCGGTAAGTTATCATGCAATTGGACGAGTTGCTGAGTCAATGGGATTGTGACATCGGGCCGTAATACAAGTACTTCACCCGTATAATCAATCACTTTGATCATTTCGTTTTGATTGATTGAGGTACGTACATTAGAATACAAATCATATTGTTCAAACGCGGATGTTTTAATGCGTTTATAGCCATATGTAGTAAATCTTTTTCCTAATGTGTTAATAATCTTTTCATGCTTCTCATGTTCGTTTCCAAGAATTTCAGAATACAAAATATTTTCAACCGCCTTCCATGTGTTATACACTTCACTGCTTTACCACGCTAAAGTTAATTATTACTATAATGGGTATGTAGAGTATTGTCTACTGTTAGTAGCATCATTCATCTGCTACAATATGTACTATAGAAAAGGAGACTTGAGACTATGTTTGATTATCATATGCACAGCGCATTTTCAGCAGATTGTGAAATACCTATGGAAGAGATGGCAAAAGCATCTATAGCCAAAGGACTTACTGAAATCTGTTTTACCGATCACATCGATTATGAATACCCTGATGAAACAATTCATTTCGATTTTGATAAACTAGAATATGCACAAAAAATTATTCAGTTGAATGAACAATTCGATGGACAGCTAACGATAAAAAAAGGTGTAGAAATAGGATTGCAACCGGATTTACTACACCTCTATGAAGAATTAATGGACGAGCATGAATTTGACTTTGTGATTTGTTCACTGCATACAGTCGAAAATAAGTCCCTACATTATCGTGAGTTATTTGAAGACCGTTCAACAGAGGCAGCCTTTGAGACGTATTATAAGGAATTACTATATTGCGTTCAGCATTATAAGCGCTACAGTGTGCTAGGGCATGTAGATCTGATCAAACGTTATACTGATCAGCCGCCAGCCAATCTATTTCATGACTATTTAGAAAAGATCTTCAATACCATTATACCAGAAGGCAAAGGGATTGAACTGAATACTTCCGGAACTCGTTACGGACTATCGCATAATATGCCGAGTGAAGATATTTTACGTTTATATAAGCAATGCGGCGGCGAAATTATTACTTTAGGTTCTGACGCGCACAAAACAAAAGATATTGCACATGAATTCAAAGAATCCCTAGAGTTATATCAGTCGATCGGCTTTAACTATTTAGCAACCTTCACAGAAGGCAAGCCTGAATTCCATAAAATTTCATCATTATGATTCAAATAGAAAAGTGACGAAACTTCAACAGGTTTTCTTCACTTTTTTATTTCAAGCAAGATTTACTTCCTGAAAACCCAAGTTTTCAATAATGCTAAACGTTCACGAATCAATACTTTCGCTTTTACGGATTCAGGTGTCTTTGCCGCCACAATATCAGACTTCCATCCAAGCTGTTTTGCCAGAAACCTTGCCCTAGCCAAGTGATAATCACTGCTAATAATAGTGACACCGGACACTTCCGGAATGATCTTCTGGCTGAATTGTAGATTTTCATATGTAGAAGTGGATTGATCCTCAATAACGAGACGATCTTCCGCAATCCCATGCTCTTTTAGATAATGATACATCGCTTCAGCTTCGCTAATCCCCTCATCTTTTCCTTGTCCGCCTGAAAGCACAAGCTTTACATGTGGATATTGAATTGCATAGTCTACAGCACTTTCTAATCGATAGCGTAAGGATAGTGAAGGAATTTCTCCGTTCACTTTGGCACCCAGAATTATTACATAGTCATAGGATCCATCCGCTTTCATTTGCTGCGCTTGTTTTATTCGCTCCCCTGGTAACATCCAAAACATCCCCAGTCCCGAAATGATCAATACCGCCACTATTGTCATACCCCAAAACTTCTTCATTCAGTCGCCCCTCTTCTATATTCATAAGACGGCATTAAATGAAAAGTAGTTCCAAAAAGAGCAACGAAGCTTTGGGCCTCGCTGCTCTTCACATACAACTTAGGGTGTTTTAACGATTTGCTTTTTATTGACCATACTGTGCACTTCTGTAGGTAGTCCCCAAAGTTTAATGAATCCTACTGCCGCCGCTTGATCAAATTCATCATCAGATGTATACGTTGCTAGTTTCTCATCATATAAGGAATTCGGAGACTTACGACCTTCTACTATGGCATGACCTTTAAAGAGCTTCACACGGACTGTACCGTTAACATATTGTTGTGTGTCCTTAATGAACGCTTCAAGCGACTCACGTAAAGGAGAGAACCAAAGACCGTTGTAAATTAATTCACCAAGTTTTTGTGAAATAATAGGTTTAAAATGCGCTAATTCTTTTACAAGTGTTAAATCTTCTAATTCTTTATGCGCTTTTAATAAAGTAATAGCCCCTGGTGCTTCATAGACTTCACGAGACTTGATACCGACCAACCGATTTTCTACGTGATCGATACGACCGACACCATGTTTGCCAGCCACTTCATTCAACTTTGTGATCAGATCACTTAACAAATATTTTTCTCCATCGATCGTAACAGGAACACCTTGCTCAAAGCCGATTTCGATGATATCCGCTGTATCAGGTGCGTTTTCAATGGATACCGTCAAACCAAAAGCATCTTCTGGTGGTGTTGCCCAAGGATCTTCTAGAATTCCGCATTCATTGGCACGCCCCCATAAGTTTTGGTCCACTGAGTACGGATTATCTAAGTCTATGGGAATTGGAATATTATGTTCTTGTGCATAATGAATCTCTTCTTCACGTGACCAGCTCCATGAACGAACTGGCGCTACAACTTCAAGTGAAGGATCTAGTGACTTGATAGCGACTTCAAATCGTACTTGGTCATTTCCTTTTCCTGTACATCCATGAGCTACAGCAGTTGCTTGTTCCTGATGTGCAATTTCCACCAACTTCTTGGAAATAAGCGGACGGGATAAGGCAGAGACCAAAGGATATTTATTTTCATAATATGTTTGAGCTTGCAATGAAAGAAGGACGAAATCCTGTGCGAATTCTTCACGTGCATCAATAACATAGCTACTAATCGCGCCAACTGTAAGAGCTTTTTCCTTAATGAAGTCGAGATCTTTACCTTCGCCAACATCTAAGCAAACCGCTATTACGCTATATCCTTGATCTGTTAACCATTGAATCGCAACTGATGTGTCTAAACCGCCTGAATAGGCTAAAACGACTTTCTTCTTTTCCATGGGTAAATCCCCCTTCATGCAAGTGCATGTATGTTTATTCAACTTAATGTATTTTTATAATAACATATTTCATTTAAAACACAATAGAAAAGCATAAAAAAACAGACACATTATGTAAAAAAATGTGTCTGTTTTATATCATTTATCGAATTCCGTGCGCGACCATTGCATCTGCTACTCGTAGGAAGCCTGCTACGTTAGCGCCCATTACAAGATTGCCGGGTTTACCGTAATCCACTGCTGCCGTACTACAGTCTTTATAGATATTTTGCATAACTTCTTTCAAATGCATATCCACTTGTTCTTCTGACCAAGATAGACGTTGGCTGTTCTGGGACATCTCCATAGCGGAAACAGCTACACCACCCGCATTGGCAGCTTTTGCTGGTGCGAATAATACATTGTGCTCTTGGAAAATAATAATCGCCTCAATTGTACAAGGCATATTCGCGCCTTCACCAACTGCTTTAACGCCATTTGCGATCAGCATATGAGCTGCAATCTCATCAATTTCATTTTGTGTGGCACATGGAAGTGCAATATCACATGGAATAGACCAAATTTCTGAACAGTCTGCATGATACTCTGCATCAAGATGTTCTTTCGTATATTCCCAAATTCGTTTATTGCCGTATTCTTTAAGTTCTTTGACTAAGTCTAGATCAATACCATTCTTGTCGTAAATATAACCATCAGAGTCACTACATGCTACAACTTTCGCTCCAAGTTGCATAGCTTTTTCCATCGCATATGTGGATACGTTACCTGACCCTGACACTACGACTGTCTGGCCTTCTAACGAAAGATTGTTTTCCTTCAGCATTTCATCTACAAAGTATACTGTACCGTAACCCGTTGCTTCTTTACGACCAAGGCTACCACCATGGTCAGGGTTTTTCCCTGTTAGGATACCTGCTTCATATCCACCTTTAATGCGATTATATTGACCAAATAGATAACCGATTTCACGTTTACCAACACCGATATCCCCTGCTGGTACGTCAATATCGGGTCCAATATGTCTGCTGAGCTCTGTCATGAAGCTTTGTGTGAAACGCATGACCTCACGATCAGACTTACCTTTAGGATCAAAATCAGATCCACCTTTACCCGCACCAATCGGCTGCCCTGTTAAAGCATTTTTGAAGATTTGCTCGAACGCTAGGAATTTCATAATACTATTATTAACAGATGGGTGGAAACGGAGTCCACCTTTGTAAGGGCCAAGATCACTATTAAACTGAACACGGTAACCTCTATTTACCTGTACCCTGCCTTTGTCATCTTCCCAAGCGACCCGGAATGAAATAATTCGCTCCGGCTCTGTAATGCGCTCTAGAATTCCATTTTCCATAAACTCGGGATGCTTAGCAAAGACCGGACGAAGGGAATCAAAGATTTCTCTTGTCGCTTGTAGGAATTCCTTTTCATCTGGATTCCTCTTTTTCACCAACTCATATACATTATGAACGTAATCATTTGCTCGTTTACGATTGTTGTATTCTACTTCATCGACCTTTGTCATTTGCGACCATCCCTTTCCTTAGTTGTTAATTAAAAATTGTCGACTGACCAGTCGCTCACTTATTCACTAGTTATAAATCAAAATAGTGGTCTAAAAAAGATCCAACTCTACTGAATAAATCGAATTTTAATTGTTCAAAATATTTCTTTGTATTCCAATATTATCACTGAAAAGATAGCAAGTTACAAGATTTTTTTGGAAAATCTCTGTTTTCTCTTAACTTTTGTGTCAATTTTATGTATTATATCAAACTTTATTATTTACATTTGACTGAATACGGAGTATTATTAATCTATTCAAACAAACTATGTGAGATCATAAATGTAAGCGCATACACATACTAGTGAGAACAATACGAAAAGAAAGAGGCGAAGCGCCATGACAAAGACATTAGGTACATTTCGATCAATTCTAGGAGCAAATCTACTCCTAATCATGACTTTTGCTTTCCTACCTGCTTTACTCGTAAATCCGGATATGGATATGTTCCAAAGCGCTATGAAAATGTTAAATAACGAATAAGCTCCCATATGACAGAGCCTTTCCTATACTAGGAAGGCTTTTATTTATTGAAATTGAAATTCAAGTTCAGTTACTACATTAAAATTTCAACATCCACTCTATAAATCAAAATAACGAAACTAGTTATTCGTAAGTAGAAGGCGGCTCAAGGAAGATAAGCTCGGCAGGTGAAACAACTAACTAGGAACGAAGTGACTAGTTATTTTCCCGCGAGCCCTTCCGAACGCTATAACTTTATCGCTTTCTAATAGTAAATCGATCTTCTAACAACAGCCAATTCTGCGGGAATGCAAGGCCAAGTTTCCAGTACATAATGCCCCGTAACTTAAACTTTTTAAGCAAATCAAACTTCGCATTGATGCTTCGTGCATCTTCAAACCACACTTCATGTTCGATTCCTTGTTCATCGTAATACGTATAATGTGGCGCCTGAGCCAGTGCGTCGTATTCAATTGCAACATTCTGTTCGATCGCTAGATTAGTCGCCATTCTCGGACTCAGTGCCGTTGCTGCTTTGCTATCTGGTTGACCAAACGGAGCCATCCAGTCATAGCCATACAGATTTTGGCCTAGAAATACTTTTTCTTTCGGAATTTGACTAACGGCATATTCTACTACTTTCGTGACAGGACCAATTGGGCTAACAGCTTGCGGTGCACTATAAGTATATCCCCACTCATACGTCATTAACACTACGAAATCTACAATCTCACCATGAACTTTATAATCATGAGCACCATAAATTCCAGTTGTTACTTCACCAGCCTTTGGTGCAAGTGCAGTGGAAATCGTTAGACCGGCATCATGAATTTGCTTGGTAGCATTGCGTAATAATTCATTATATAATTCTCGATCTTCAGGGAATAATAACTCAAAGTCGAAATGAATATCTTTATAACCAACTTCATTCGCTATTGAAATGGCACTTTGAATCATTCGATTTTGGGCTTCTTTATCGGTGAAAATTACATGCCCTAGCTCTGCACTGAATGTATAGTTTTCTAAGTTGGTCAGCACCAGCATATTTAGAACGCCTGCATTTTTGGCGGTCGTTGGAATATCTGCTATAGCAGGCATTTTGAGGGAACCATCGCGTTGCACTTCATAACTGAACATAGCAAGATACGTCAAACCATCCACACGTTCACGAACTTCGGCTAACATAGCCTGACTGACTGGATTACGCGTTTCTACATATAACAAAGAATCAATCGGTGTTTTCACTTCTTGTGGTATGTAGAGACGCTGTCCAACCATTAGTCTTGCGGCAGGATTAATTGCATTAATTCTTGCCAAGCGAGCGACCGAAAGACCATATCTCTGTGCACTTGTATATAAACTATCTCCAGGTCGTACCCAATAATACGATCCTATAATTGGTATAACAAGCGCTTGTCCCACTGCCAGTCGCGTATCACTTTCCAATTCATTTGCACTTGCTATTTGTTCGTACGGAACACCATATATTTTACCGATTTCATATAAACTCTCACCTTGCGAAACCACATGAATCTGCATGCATTCCCACTACCCTTCTTGAGTTCTATCCTTATGTTATGTTCGCGCGTTACGAACTATGCATAAAGCTTTACAGCATTTTCCTATACATAAGTTTTCGAACACATCACATACTATTCTTGATGTATTAGATGAATGGAGGAGGAAATATATTTGACAAATCAATTCGAAACATCTCAACACATGCAAGGCGGAGCAGTCCCCCCATCAATGAATCACGGCGGACACGAGTTATTTGATGTCAAAGAGGTGTTAAGCGCGACTCTCGGAGCATTGAACCAAGCGATGATTTTACGTCCACATGTCCAAGATCCAGAACTTCTCGATATTCTTGATCGACAATACCGATTCACGCTGGATGAATACAATATCCTTGTGGAAAGTTTTAAGACTGGCAAAGACCCTTCACATCCTACACAAAGCTATCAAATGAAAGCAGGCAGCGATTTCATTTACGGTATGAAAGAAAAAGCACCATCTAAACCGATTCAATCTACAGGTGAAATCACTGATGAAATCATCTCTGGTTTTTTGCTAGGCGCTACAAAAGAAGGCGCTACAGGCAAAACAGCTGCTTCATTAGAAGTATGCAATCCAGTGGTCCGCCGTGTACTTGCAGATTCTGTGCCCAATTGTATAGAAATGGCATACGAATTATCCATTTATCAAAATAAACACCAATATTACCAAGTACCACAATTAAATGATCAGGATATGAATATGTTGCTTAATTCTTTTGCGCCTACACAAGGTCAACCTGCATTACCAAAAAACGTTCAATAAGTCATGGATACAAGCAGATGGTGTTCTTGCCCATCTGCTTTTTTGCTTTTATGCTCGTTATATTTGTATACTATATAGAAGAATACAAATGAAGGAGTGTCTACATGAAAGTTGCGATCTTTGATTTTGACGGTACATTGTACACGAAAGAAACCTTTAAACTACTTATGGAGCAATTAAAGAAGCATCCTAAATACAAGCAGTATTACGGAAAATTCTATCGCTCAATATTACCGTTATATATTCGCTATAAACTCAAAATCCTACCTGAATCCGTAATGAAAGAACGTTCCATGCGTCTTTATCTCCAAGCTTTGGATTCATTGTCGATGACAGAACTACACGAGTATTTTAATGGCATGCATAACGTAATGTTGCCTAACTTCAATGAACAAGTCGTTAAACGGCTCGTCGAACATAAAAAAGATGGATACCACGTCTTGCTCGTCTCTGGTGCTTATACGCCTTTTTTGAAAGCTGTTACAAGTCATCTGACATTCGATCAGATTATTGGCACAGACATCCCTTCAAATGGAGATCAACTAGCGATGGATCGGCCTTTTCTACATATTCAAGGCACACGAAAAAACGAACAAATCGAACATGTTCTACAAGGGGTAACTGTGAATTGGGATAATAGCTTTGCTTATGGTGACAGCATTTCAGATCTTCCAGTCTTAGAACAAGTCGGACATCCTGTAGCAGTTCGTCCAGATGAAAAACTTACGGCCATAGCCAAACAAAGAAACTGGGAAATACTATAAAATAAAACAAACGCGAAGAGCCCTGATTATTTCAGGACTTTTCACGTTAAGTTGATTTTAATGTATTAATATATAAACTGCCATCTGTCTGAATTTCCGCATAAAGCACATGCTCAGGCTTGGAAATCCCCTGTTTTTTTAATTGTTCGGTTAGCCAAGTATCGGTCAATTGAAGTTCTCGCATATTTTTCTCTTCTACTTTCCCGTTAGTAATAATCTCAGTCGGAATATACTTTGGCGGTGGTGATGGGGCCTTGACATCTTTTTTTGTCGCATACTTCTCACCGGTATTCAGCATGACGCTCAAGTTACCATTCGTTTCAAATATCGCGTAATTGACATCCTTTACCGAAAATACCGACTGCTCGCGTAGCATCATATTTAGATCATTGAAACTTAACCGTAATTTACGCATGGAACCTTCTAGAATTTTTCCATTCTGTATGACAATCATCGGTTTATCATCGAGTAATACGCGAAGCTTGATGGATTTGAATGATAAAAAGTTAGCAAGAATTGTTAATACCGCCCATAAAACCATTCCATATAAACCATTTAAGAATGGCGTTTCAGACTCTCCTGCCAAATTGGCTGCAATCGAACCGATTGTTATGCCTGTCACATAATGAAAGAACGTCAATTGAGACACTTGTTTCTTCCCCATGAAACGCGCTAAAATCAACAGCACAATAAATGAAATCACCGTTCGTAAAGTCATTTCCCAAAAAGCTAATTCCCAAAATTCATCTATGTTCACTGCATACACCTCCAGTAGTCGGAGTATGTGCAAACTATAGGAATTTATACAACAATTCTTTTAACTCCAGTTGTAAGGAGTTTTTTGGTAGACATAGTAATTGAGCCAATTGGAGAATAATAAATGGGTATGAGAGCGCCAAGTATTTAAAGGCTCATTTGTCGGGTCATCATTCGGATAATAGTTTTCTGGAACATCAATATCTGCTCCTTTTTCTATATCACGCGTGTATTCATCCCCTAATGTGTGTGCATCGTACTCTAAATGTCCCGTGACCATAATATGCTTTGCATCATTCGAGATTACAATGAATGCACCTGCCTCTTCAGAAGCAGAAAGTAATGTCAATTCGGGATGATTCTTTATTTCTTCTAATGGCACCCCCGTATGACGTGAGTGTGGTGCTACAAATACATCATTGAATCCGCGTGCCAAGTTCACTGTCGGATCGGTAATGTCATGTGAAAATACTCCAAAACATTTCTTCGTCAACTCAAACTTGTCAATTCCGTAATGATGATAAAGTGCCGCTTGTGCACCCCAACAAATATGAAGTACAGACGTTACATTCGTTTTTGTCCACTCCATGATTTCCTCTAACTCTTTCCAATACACTACATCTTCGAATTGTAGAAGTTCGATTGGGGCACCTGTAATGATCATGCCGTCAAAACGACGGTTTTTGACATGTTCAAACGTAGTATAGAAGGTTTCTAGATGATTCTGACTGACGTTTTTTGAAACGTAGGTAGCCGTATTAAGAAATGTAACATTTACTTGTAATGGTGTATTTCCAAGCAATCTAAGCAATTGTAATTCTGTCTTCTCTTTTTCAGGCATCAAGTTTAAAATCAATATGTTAATCGGACGGATATCCTGTGCGGTCGCACGTTCTTCATCCATAATAAAGATTTTCTCTTCTTTCAGTAATTCCCCTGCTGGTAGATGTTTTGGTATGTTAATCGGCATGCTATTTCCCCCTTGAAGATCTATTATTACTATTTCTATACAAAAAGCCCTCATTTCTCTTGGATAAGAAAATGAGGGTTGACCGTTCACCGTTCTTATCTCTCAAGACAACAATCTTGTTGGAGGTAGCACCTTCCTGTTTGCACAGAGGTTGCTGAAGCTTCATCAGGCCAATTCCCTCAGCTTCTCTTGATAAGAAATATTTAATTACTGACTATTATAGCATTAATAATTTAATTGTATAGCAGAATTATCAAATTGTTCTGCGCATTCAAGTTTTGTAAATTGTAGATAGCATATTTTTGTGTATAATAGAAATTACCAACTACATTTCTTCGAGGAGGAGCTTATGAAGTCTTTAGGTATTGTTCGTAAAGTAGATCATCTCGGTAGGATTGTGATTCCAAAAGAACTTCGAAATTCTTTGTCGATTGATAAGGGTGATCCTATCGAAATTTTCGCAGAGGATGATAGGATTATTTTGAGAAAATATCAAGTCAACAGAGCATGTTTCATCACGGGTGAAGTGATGGAAGAAAATAAACAATTGTCAAACGGTCTATTCATTAGTCCACAGGGCGCAAAAATCCTTATGGAGCAATTGAAAGATTTCACAAAATAAAGCACATAACAACTAATGGAGCATGTGGCTCAATAGAAAAGGACTGAAAACAACTTTTATAGTTGTCTTCAGTCCTTTGTTTAGTTATATCCATAATCTCAACTGTGAAAACAGTAAATTATGCCAGGCTATTAATAAACTCTTCGATCTCTTCTTTAGTTTTACGGTTTTTACTAACGAACCGGCCTGTTTCTGTACCTTCGCTGAACGCTATGAAGCTCGGAATACCGAATATATCTAACTGACTGCATAGATCAATGAAATCGTCACGATCAACAGAAACAAATTCATATTCCTCAAATTCCGTTTCCAATGTCGGTAAGAATGGTTCAATCACTCTACAATCCGGACACCAATCTGCAGTGAATAAGAAAATGACTCGTTCTTGTTGTTTAAGTTGCTCAAACTGCTCTAGAGATTCTAAATTTTTCAATTCCAAACACTCCTTTTTACGAATAGTATAAGGTCACTATAGCACGCTTACTAGTACATCTTCTCTCCAGACGACTTATGCCATTTCCATTTACTAAATCCAAATTATGATATATCTTTATGATTAACGCCTAAAACACGAACGTTCACAAATAATTCATTATTTACGTTCGTATTTGACAGTTTTCTGTTTTTTGCAGGAAAGCAATTGACAATAGTTTTTGACGTGTTATGATAAATCTAAATTAATAGTTGATTAACAATTTCGACGAAGAGATACCTTCCTTTAACGAATTTTCCAGAGAGCTGATGCAGTGGTGAAAATCAGCATATTCCAAGGTTGGAGGCACTTCCGAATTGATTGGCTGAAATTCTTTAGTAGGCTGATCCGTCACATGTACGTTACACATGCTGAATGAAGGCTGCTTTTGCAGCAAAACAAGGGTGGTACCGCGTTAGTTTATCGAGCTTTTCGCCCCTTACTTATACGTAAGGGATGGAAGGCTTTTTTATTTTAGCTAAAAGGAGGTAACCCGCAACATACATATACGGTCAATCACACATAGTTTTCACACTAAAAAATCCACTACAAACAATTGAAGGAGAGAATGAATACCATGGCTTTTAAAATACTTATTAGTGACCCACTTAGCGAGGATGGAATTTTCCCACTGCGACAAGCAGAAGGTTTTGAAGTTGTAATGGAGACAAATTTAACACCTGATCAGTTGAAAGAGCGAATCAAAGGCTTTGACGCACTATTAGTTCGTAGTCAGACAACAGTTACTAAAGAATTGTTGGAATCAGCAGATCAACTAAAAATCATCGGTCGCGCAGGTGTAGGTGTCGATAATATCGATTTGGACGCAGCAACTGAAAAAGGAATTATTGTTGTCAACGCTCCAGACGGTAACACGAACTCCGCTGCAGAGCACACAATTGCAATGATGATGTCTATGGCACGTAAAATCCCTCAAGCTTTCAACTCATTAAAAAACAATAAATGGGATAGAAAATCATTCCTAGGTGTGGAATTGAAAAATAAAACTTTAGGGATCATCGGACTTGGCCGTATCGGTGCTGAAGTAGCAAGACGTGCAAGAGGACAGCGTATGAATGTAGTAGCATATGATCCGTTCCTAACTGAAGATATTGCGAAGAAATTAGGTATTGAAATCGGAACAGTAGATGAAGTACTCGAAGTTGCAGACTTCATTACAGTTCATACCCCACTACTTAAAGAGACGCGCAGAATGATCAACAAGGATGCTTTTGCGAAAATGAAAGACGGCGTACAAATCATCAACTGTGCACGCGGTGGAATCATTGACGAAGATGCTCTATATGACGCTATTGTCGCTGGCAAAGTAGCGGGCGCTGCATTGGACGTATTCGAGGAAGAGCCGTTCGTAGGTCACAAATTATTAACTTTAGATGAAGTGATCGCAACTCCTCACTTGGGAGCAAGTACATTCGAAGCACAGGAATCAGTCGCAGTTGACGTAAGCCGCGATGTAGTGAATTTCCTAACAATAGGATCTGTTCGTAACCCAGTGAACTTGCCATCTGTTTCCCGTGATGTGTTGGCGAAAATCGAACCATTCTTCGATCTTACGGAGAAATTGGGTATGTTCTTATCACAAATCCAAAACTCGGTTATCCATGAAATCAACATTCAGTATGCTGGAGAATTGGCAAACTACGATGTACGGGCATTAACTCGTAATACGGTTAAAGGTATTTTGAAGCGTAATCTTGGCGAAACAGTCAATGACGTAAACGCGAAGCTATTAGCTGATCGTTACGGCATTAAAGTAAATGAACAAAAAACAACTACAGGTAAAGGTTTCTCGAACCTAATTACAGTAGAAATCGTTACAGAAAAAGGTGTCCGCAAAGTAGCAGGTACACTTCTGAACGGTCTAGGAGCACGTATTGTAAAAGTCGATGATTATGTAGTGGATGCGATTCCTAGCGGTCACTTATTATTCATCCGCCACATGGATCAGCCAGGAGCAATTGGTCGTGTAGGTACACTTCTAGCAAATGAAAACATCAACATAGCAGCGATGCAGGTTGGACGTTCTACTGAAGGTGGATATGCAATTATGATGTTAGCTGTTGACCACCACGTTGAAGCCGATTCGATCAAGCGTATTAAAGAAGTTCAAAATATCAATGATGCTAAAGCAATTGATCTATAAGAATAAAGAAATCCAGCTGATCATTTTATCAGCTGGATTTCTTTATGTATGATTAACAAAAAAGTCGAATCCCATAGCGGTCAGAATACCAAACACTAAACACCAAAGTGCAATACTGACTGCAGACCAAATCGCCGTATTCAATTTCTTCGCACCGAATACCAGACCAATAAAGGCTGCGATATGTGTCCCAATTAATATAGGCCCTGCAAGTGCTAAAACAGGTAATCCATATGTATTCATAATTTGTTTTGCGCGTTGTTGGCGTTTCGATTCACCTTTGCCCTTCTTTTGCTTTCTGCGGTCCATCCATTCTTTAATAGGTTGGAATCCAATGATCAAAAGAAGAATAGTTGCCATATTACCAGCAAATGAAAGTATCATTACCCACATAGGCGATAACCCTCTAATAATACCTAAAGGAATGACAATCATGATTTCAATCCACGGTACAGCCGCTCCTAAAAACACTAAAAGATATTCTAGCACGATGCACCTCCTTGCTATTTAAACCAGTAGCTATGAGTAGAAAAGAATCAAAACCGATGAGATGATCTCATCGGTTTTTAAGTGTTGCAAGTATAGGAAATAGCCCATGTAAATTGTCTATCTCATAAGTAGGTTTCACTTCATCATTCGGCGGCTTGTTTTCACGATTGATCCACACATTATTCATATTAACACGGCTTGAACCTAGAATATCTGTCATTAGATTATCACCAATCATCAATGCTTCATCCGCTTGAATACCGCATAAATCAAGAACATATTTAAATATAGAAGCATCAGGCTTTCCTTTTCCGAATGCGCCAGAAACAATTATATGATCAAAGTAACCAGGTATCTCGGGCGATATCTTTAATTTAATTTGCTGTAGACTTGGTGATCCATTTGTCAGTAGGACCAGCTGATAATCCTCCTTTAACTTATCTAACACTTCGAACGTTTCTTCATATATATAAGGGCTATTTTTACGCTCTTTCGGAAACACTTCTGCTAGTTCTCTTCCGAATGCTTCATCATCAACCCCTAATTTCTTTAATCCTCTGATCCAAGCTTCTTTTTGATAGCCTGGAACAATCTCTTTCATTTTTTGAAATTCTTCCCCTTCATCGTCAAAGACACCCCAAAGTCCTTCAAAAGGATTAATTCCGATGTTTTGAGTATGTGGAAATGTTTCATATGTAGCATACAAATCTCTTGCTTCCTGACGTACCGCATGCTCAAGTTCAACTGGATTGACTCCTATTTTCTTTGTCGCATACTCACATGTTTTTTGAAATGCCATTGAAATACTCTTGGCATCCCAAATCAGTGTATCATCTAGATCAAAAATCAGTGTTTTAATCATTTTGACATCCCCTTTCCCATTGCAATGATTGTGTTATATCCCATTCTTATTATACACATTACTCAAGTAATTTGTTAGTACGTTACAGAGGACGATGGACTATACGAAGAATATCATCAAAATATGCATATTTTGATGAGAGTAAGGGAACCTACTATATAGGAGGTGAGCTGGAATTGGCACAACATTATTTTATAGGCATCTCTACTGCTCATCCAGTCGAAGAAATAGCCCAGCAATTTCGTGCTGAATATCAATTGATAGAGAAATACAAAGTGATTCCACACGCAAAAGATCTACATTTAACTATGCGCTATATCGGTGAGCTCGATGAAACCAAACTCCCATGGCTGAAATCTTGTCTACAGAAAATCGCTCAATCGAATAAAGGATTCACAGTGTACGTAAAAGGCATGTCTTTCTTCGGTTCTGCAAGTGGACCACGTGTCGTTTTTCTTGCAGTTCAGCCTTCGAGTATATTAAGCGAATTACAAAGACAAATCGCCAGACGGGTTGAAAATATTCTGGAGTTGGAAAAAGATATACGCTTTGTTCCGCATATCACAATAGCTAAAAAAAGAAAAACGACGGATAAGCTGCAATTAGAAAAAAAGATGATTGAACCTGTGCCTATTACAATAGAAGGTTTTTCTTTATTCAAGATTCATCCGAATGAAAGTCCCTCATATGAAACAATTGCTTATTTTCCATTTAAAAAGAGTTGATTGCATAATTTGCAATCAACTCTTTTCTGTTTATTAAACTTTAAACCGTGACATATCATGTTGAAGTTGTTCTGCAAGTTGAGCCAACGATTGTGAGCTCGAAGTGATTTCCTCATTAGCAGCCAACTGTTCTTCTGTTGCAGCACTAGTAGACTGAGCTTCTGCAGCTGCTTGAACAGCCAATTCTTCCACTTGTTTGGCTCCTTCTGTCACTTCATCGGTCATCGCACGAATTTCTTCAATTGCTGCAGATACCGTTGATACCTTTTCACTGACGTCTGAAGTAGCATGCTCGATATCCATGAAGATAGAATTTGTTTTTTCTGTGGATATTAGGCCTTCGGCAACACGCTTTCTGCCTTCGTCCGTGCTCGTTACTACCGTTTCTACATCGTGAATGATTGTATCAATCATTCGGCCAATTTCTTGAGTAGATTGCTTGGACTGCTCCGCCAAATTCCGTACTTCCTCGGCTACCACAGCAAAACCTTTACCATGTTCTCCAGCACGCGCAGCTTCAATCGCCGCGTTTAGTGCAAGTAAATTAGTTTGTTCAGCAATCGCTGCGATCATCGAAGTGACACCTCGAATACTTTCGGTGTGCTTAGACATTTTATTAATAGTCGTCATAGAGTCCCCAATGTTTTGACTAATATTCGTCATCTGATTGGTTGTTTCCCCCATAAGTGCAGAACCTTCCTTAACCAATCGCGCCACATCTTCAGAAGAATTCAGCATTTCTTCGTTATCTTGTGTAATGACATCAATTGCAGTTACCATTTCACCCATTGAGACAGTAGATTGATTGACAATGTTTGCCTGCGTCTCACTTGTTTGCAAATTCTTTTCTGAAATTTCCGCTACCATTTCAGACGCTGCCAAACTTTCTTCAGCACTAGCGGATAATTCTTCTGACTGTGCTGCTAATTGCAAAGCTGAACTTTTCGCACGATCGATGATCCCACGTAAATCAGTAACCATTACATTCAGCGCAATAGACATATCACCGATTTCATCATTGTTTTTTATCTTCACTTCATCTATCGCAAAGTTTCCAGCCGATACTTCAGTAAGCGCTAATGTCATTCGCCCAACAGGAACGCTAATCAGACGACTGATCACAATCGTGATGACTATACTACCAATGATACCGAATATAATTAAGAATCCTGACAATAAAGATGCACTTTTTGTATAGCTTGCTACATCTTTTTCTAAGTCTAGTTGCATTTGTCTTTGATATTCAGTTATTAGATTGATATTATCCGAAATCGTCTCTTGATAACCAGCCCCGTTTGTTCCTACTGCAAGTGCTTGTTCATCATTCCCCGCACGTTTCTCTTCTATAATAGAGAGAAGTACTTTATCGTATTCAGTACTCGCTTCTTTAATAGATGATAAAGCTTCCTGCATAGAGTTGTTTGTTATAATTCTCCCCAGTTCATTTAAGCGTTCTTCTATACGTAATTGAGTTTCTTCCAATTCTTTTATGTAAGATTCAGAACCGTATAACATGTATCCTCTTATATTCTTAGCTAAATTATTTTGATCACTTTGCTGCTGCTCTAATAAAATCACTTTATGCATCCGATCATTAATTAAAAACGAATACTTTTCATTAACACTTTTTAGCGACAAGAATCCGATAACTCCTATAATAATCATGATGATAACCACACTCATAAAACCAAACCACAGCTTTTTCCCCACTGTAAACTTCATGTTTTCCATTCTCCTCTATTAAATTGTCAGTACAAATCCAAACTTTATATCCAGTTATAATTATAACTCAATATAGTTATTTTCGTATAGACTTTACCAAAATATACTCAAAAACATAACCTTTGACATGTTATTTAATTATATCTGATAATACCTCACCATTATTAGACATTAAGTTTTCTGAGACTGATAAACGAACATACATATCGTGACTTTATGCTATTAATATACTGAAGCAAAAAATGGGAAAACGTAGAATTCTTCAGCAATAGATGTCGCTAAACGGAACGTAAATACTCTAACGTTTCTCCATCATACGACACGAACTTTTTTCTTTCGTCAGAATGGTAATTATTTTGTTTTTCTAGTATACTAGAATTTCATGACTCTTGAGAGAAGTACTCAAGGTAATCTATCATTTCTACATACATTTACAAAAAAACACAAAATTAAAAGCAGTATTAGACTGAAGTAGTTAGGACGTGTTACTCGTGTCGACAGAACTTTTTATCACAACGGACTTTCAACGCCGATGGGTCAATGAATTGACTGAGGCAGGTCCGTTTTTCAGTAGCTTTTCAGAACGATCTGATCAGCTCTCAAAATTCCCAAAAGAGAATATAGAAAAACTTGTGGAAATGGGCTATACGACGCTTACCCTACCTAGAGAATTCGGAGGCGCGGGTAGCACAGTGACGGACATGGTTCTTTTCCAAGAGACCATAGCTCGCTTCGATAGTGCTACCGCTCTCGCAATTGGCTGGCATCAAGGAGTTGTTGGTGAGCTGTACGAGAGCCGTAAATGGACGGAAGAACAACTGGCACAGTTTAGTGAAGCTATTCAACAAGGTGCGCTTGTTAATCGCTCCGTTACAGAAGCACAAACTGGTAGTCCAACTCGTGGCGGCCGTCCACAAACAACCGCAGTACGCACTGTAAATGGCTGGGTGATTTCAGGAGAAAAGACGTTTACAACTATGGCGCCTGCCCTTACTCATATCCTTGTATCTGTTTGGATTGAAGAAAAACAGAAAACAGGCTTCTTTTTGTTGCCAAGTGAAACGGCTGGTCTTTCCATTAAAGATACTTGGCATATGATTTCAATGCGCGGTACAGAAAGCCAGACGCTTGTGCTAGATCATGTCCAAGCAACAAACGAACAGTTAGTAGAAGTGAATGAAGCGTCACGCGCTAATAACCAGAATGGCTGGCTTTTACATATTCCTGCATGTTATATGGGAATTGCCCAGGCGGCTCGTGATTATGCAGTGCACTTTGCGGCTACTTATCAGCCAAACAGCCTCAATGAACCTATCGCTTCCCTTTTCAATATTCAAACGCAAATCGGAAAGATGGATTTAGAGCTAATTAAGGCACGCCACTTACTTTACGATATAGCAGGTATTTACGACGATTCTGCGCGTCGGGTTCACTTACAAAATGAGCTTGGAGTAGCGAAATCGATTGTGACAAACAGTGCAATTGAAATTGTTAATTTAGCAATGCGTATTGTAGGTGCAAAAAGTTTGGAATTATCGAACCCTCTTCAGAGACATTATCGCGATGTACGGGCTGGTCTTCACAATCCACCGATGGATGATATGACGATTACAAAACTTGCACAAGCAGCAATAAGTGGACAACAATGATTAAACGTCTACTCGTGAGCGGTTACAAAGCCCATGAACTAGGAATTTTCAATGAAGACCATCAAGGTATACCTATCATCAAAAAAGCATTGACGGATCAATTATTGGCACTTCTAGATCAAGGGCTTGAATGGGTTATAGTCAGTGGACAGCTCGGTGTTGAAACGTGGATTATTGAATGTGTGTGGGAATTGCAGGAAGACTATCCTCAATTACAATACGCGGTTATTACCCCATTTCTTGATCAGCAATCGAAATGGAATGAACTTAAACAAGAAACATACGAGCAGATCATAGCACTAGCTGATTATTCTGTAAGTCTGACGAATAAACCTTATGAAGCACCTTGGCAATTTGTCGAGAAGAATAAGTTTTTACTTCGAAATTCAGATGCTTTGTTACTTCTATATGATGAAGAAAACGAAGGTTCACCAAAGTTCCTGAAAAAAATGGCGGTACAGCTAGCCGAGACAACCAACTATGAGTTATTATCTATAACCGCTGATGATCTACAACTTATCGCGGAAGATTTACAACGTGAACAATGGGAATAAGAAAAAGCGAAATGCCGAAAACAGGCATTCCGCTTTTTTTATTTGGATTTACTTAATTACTTTTAAAACTTGCTTAAATTCATCTGTCCCTGCCTCACCAAGTAACTCATATAAAGCGGTTTCTACAGAAGTTCCAGACACTCCTAGATGCTTCATCTTTTGCAAACCAATCATTTTATTTGCTTCCGTTCTGGAGGTCACAGCATCTACTACTACTTCCACTTCATAGCCCTGCTTCACAAGATCAGCTGCTGTCATATAGACGCATATATGCGTTTCTATTCCCGCAATTAATACTTGCTTTCTTCCCAGCTTCCGCAGTTGGTTGACAAATTCTTCATTGCCCATTGCGCTGAATGTCATTTTGGCAATCGGTCGCTGACCTTCAAGCAAGTTCGATAACGATTCAGTAGTCGGCCCTAAACCATCAGGGTATTGTTCTAGCCATAGAATGGGAACATCGAGTACTTGTAATCCTTTAATCAATTTTTCCAGGTTATCATGCAATTCCTTACTTTCATTGACGATTTGTGCGAGCTTTCCTTGAACATCTACTAGTACGAAAACTGTTTGATTTGTTTGCAACATGTTTTATTCATCCCCTTTTCAACATTCCTGCTAGTATAGCATGTTTACAGATTTATTAGAAAACATCCATCTCTGTTTAGTTACGTAAAAAACCGACTCTCTTTCGTTAGTGAAAGAGAGTCGGTTTGGAATGGTTATTAGTTTTGTACTGTCGCTTTTTGTTTTGCTTTTGCTTTAGCTTCAATACGTCGAGCATGCAAGATTGGCTCCGTATATCCACTCGGCTGTTCTGCCCCTTTAAAGATCAGGTCAGATGCCGCCTGGAACGCGATGGAATCATCGTAGTTCGGTGCCATCGGTTGATACAATTCATCATCCGAGTTTTGCTGATCTACTACTTTTGCCATCCGCTCCAAAGTTTCCTTTACTTGTTCTTTCGTACAAACGCCATGACGTAACCAGTTTGCAATGTGCTGACTCGAAATACGTAATGTTGCACGGTCTTCCATTAATCCGACATCATTGATATCAGGAACTGTTGAACACCCTACTCCTTGGTCGATCCAGCGAACTACATAACCTAGGATTCCTTGTGCGTTGTTATCTAGTTCCGATTGTACTTCTTCAATAGACCAGTCCGCATTAGGTGCCAATGGAATATCAAGGATACCATCGCGGTAATCGATTGAACTGTCGATTCCAGCTTGCACTTCTTTAACATTTACTTCATGGTAATGCAATGCATGCAAAATGGCTGCTGTTGGTGACGGAACCCATGCAGTGCTCGCTCCCGCTTTTGGATGAGCAATTTTCTGTTCAAGCATTGCGGCCATTAAGTCCGGCATAGCCCACATTCCTTTACCAATTTGCGCGTGTCCAGGTAGACCCGCTCCAATTCCGACTGCAACGTTTGCAGATTCATAAGAAGATAGCCATTTAGATGTCTTCATATCCGCTTTACGAATGACTGGACCTGCTTCCATAGATGTATGAATTTCGTCACCTGTACGGTCAAGGAATCCAGTATTGATAAATGCAATACGCTCTTTCACTTCATTAATTGCAGATTTCAGATTCAATGACATTCTGCGCTCTTCATCCATAACCCCAATTTTAATCGTATTGCGCTCAACACCTAGTAGATCTTCAATACGATCAAATAGTTTGTTTGCAAATGCCGCCTCAGCCGGACTATGCATTTTCGGTTTTACGATGTAAATGGAATTGTGAAGCGAGTTTTTAAACTCTGCGTTTTCTTTAAAGTTATGCGTAGCAATCAAAGACGTAAGAACACCGTCCAAGATGCCTTCAGGTACTTCATTGCCATTTTCGTCGAGGATCGCATTGTTAGTCATTAAGTGACCTACGTTACGTACGAACATCAATGAACGACCACGCAGTGTCAACTGCTTGCCATCACCACCAGTATACGTACGATCGGCATTTAGTTTTCTTGTAACTGTTTTACTACCACGCTTGAATGTAGATTCCAAGTCACCCTTCATTAGACCAAGCCAGTTACGGTATACGCCAACTTTATCTTCGGCATCCACTGCAGCAATCGAGTCTTCACAATCCATCAATGTAGAAAGTGCTGCTTCAAGTACTAGATCTTTCACACCCGCTTTATCACTTTTCCCGATTGGATTATTCTTGTCGATTACGATTTCGATATGCAATCCATTATTCACTAACAATACAGCAGTCGGCGCGTCTTCTTTGCCATTATATCCAACAAACTTGGACTCATCTTGCAATAGAACCGTGTTACCGCTTTCAAGCGTCACTTGAAGTTTACCTTCTACAATTTTATAAGCCGTTACCTCTGCATGAGAACCCTCAGCTAAAGGTGCTGCTTGGTCTAATAATTTTTTCGCAAAATCAATAACCTTTTGTCCACGAATCGGATTGTATTGAACGCCAGCTTCAGCACCCGCATCATCACTAATTACATCCGATCCGTAAAGTGCATCGTATAGACTTCCCCACCTAGCATTCGCTGCATTTAATGCATACCGGGCGTTATCAATTGGAACTACCAATTGTGAGCCTGCTTGGTTTGCGACTTCATTGTCAACGTTAGCTGTTGTCACTTTAAAGTCTTCAGGAACTGGCTCTAAATAGCCAATCTCTTGTAAAAACTCTTTATATTTAGCGAAATCAATTTCGCCTTTATTATTTTGGTGCCATTCGCTAATAGTCTTTTGCAATTCATCACGTTTTTCTAATAGCGCTTTGTTTTCAGGAGCAAGTTCATGAATGAGCGAATCAAAGTTTGCCCAAAATTGATCTTTTTGGATTTCTAAGCCCGGTAGAACATCTTCGTTTACGAAGTTATACAGTTCTGTTGCGACTTGCAGTTTACCTACTTTTTCATAATTTGTCATGGAAAAAAGCCACCCCTTAATATTTTTTGCGCTACTCTGTTGTATAACATGTAGCGATGAACACTATTTATCATCGATTATTCAGCAATACCCCATAGCCTGCTAATTACAAAACAGCACATAAAAGATGATTATTTTCTTCATTTGAAGACGTGTTAGTACATATCATACCTAAAGTCTAGTTAACTTTCAACTGAATTGTGAAAATTTTCACATCTCGATTAAGTAGATGTGATTGTAATCATCTACAACAGTTATATAACAGTTTATGTAGAGAAGTCTTCACTCCTCTCGCACCTATCTTTCTACTTTAATAATTGTTCTATAGGTAGTAATCATTAAATATAGATAGCAAGTTGACACCTGTTTTTCCATATGATAGCTTTAGAGACAATCATCTGAATTGAATAGTTTGAAAAATAGGTGAAATGAAAAATTTTTCATTTCCTAATAGGGAATCCTTTCTTGGAGCGGTCCCGCCACTGTGAAGACGCCCAGCGTCCAGCCAGATACCTGCCTATTTTTCACAACGCTTAATCCTACGGTGAATAGGGAAGTGTTAGACACACGCAGTCTATAAATACGTGCTTTTTTATGCATGTGTTTTATACATACGCGATCTTCTAACATTTCCCCGAGAAATGTTTTTTTATTACAAAAATTTCAAGGGGGAATAATCAATGGTTAAAAGTAGTATCGCAGGCTATCCTGTTATAGGTGAAAATCGTGAATGGAAACGTGCACTCGAGGCATTTTGGTCGAACAAGATCTCACAAGACGAGCTTCTTCAAACAACGAAAGAAATTCGATTGGCCAACTTAAAAAAGCAGCAAGAGGCAGGCGTGGACTTAATTGCCGTGGGTGATTTCACATTGTATGATCGCGTACTAGATACATCTGCAATGTTCGGCATCATACCTTCACGCTATAACTGGAAAGGCGGACAAGTTTCCACTTCCACATACTTCTCAATGGCTCGCGGCAATGACGAGGCAGTTGCCTCTGAAATGACCAAGTGGTTCAATACGAACTATCACTATATCGTACCCGAATACGAGGGTCAGCGTTTTGAGTTGACGGAGAACAAGCCACTTGCTGCCTATCGTGAAGCAAAGAACGAACTAGGCATTGAAGGGAAACCCGTTCTTTTAGGGCCTTATACATTATTAAAATTATCTAAAGGATACGCAGAAAAAGACGTACCATCCATCATCTTGCAATTGATTCCACTTTATCAAAAAGTTTTACAGGAACTACAGGATGAAGGTGTGCAGTGGGTCCAAATCGATGAGCCTATTCTATCTACCTCCATTTGCTCAGATGAAATGAAAGCTGTCACTGAAATATATTCACAGTTGACGAAAAATCTCGATGGACTGAATATTCTTTTGCAGACTTACTTTGATTCAGTAGAACATTATGTAGAGACTATCGCATTGCCAGTTGCAGGAATTGGACTTGATTTCGTCCACGGAGGCGAGAAAAACTTAAAGAACTTGGCGCAATACGGTTTCCCTAAAAACAAAGTGCTTGCAGCCGGAATTGTAGACGGACGCAACGTATGGCGATCAGATTTGGAGGAAAAACTAGTATTATCTGAAACAATCCAGAAGCACGTTTCAGCTGACAACTTGTGGATTCAACCATCTTGCAGTCTGCTTCACTCACCTGTTACGACTCGTTCTGAACAGAAGCTTGATGCAACGATCTTGAATGCTTTAGCATTTGCTGATGAGAAAATTGAAGAAATCAAAACGATTCAAACGTCTTTACTACACGGAAGGGAAAAAGTCGCTACGGAATTCAAAAAAAGCGAAGAAGCATTGAACGCATTTAATGCGCTCCCTGCTCGTAACAATAAAGAAGTGCGTGAAGCAACGTCCGGAAGTTTACTTTCCGAAAGTAAACGAAGTTCACTATTTGCGGAACGTAAAGTGAAGCAGCAGGAAAAATTCCAATTGCCACTACTTCCTACTACTACAATAGGTAGTTTCCCACAAACTCCGGAAGTACGCGCTACACGTAATAAATGGAGAAAAGATGAAATTACAGATCAGCAGTACAAAGACTTCGTACATGCCGAAATTAAAGAATGGATTGATATTCAAGAAGACTTAGGGCTAGATGTATTAGTTCATGGTGAGTTCGAACGGACGGACATGGTTGAATACTTCGGAGAAAAGCTAGACGGCTTTGTCTTCACTGAAAAAGCTTGGGTTCAGTCCTACGGTTCACGTTGTGTGAAGCCACCAATCATCTTCGGAGACGTTGCATTCATTAAACCGATGACAGTCGAAGAATCCGTTTATGCAAAATCACTCACAGATCACGAAGTAAAAGGAATGCTTACAGGTCCTGTAACCATTTTAAATTGGTCATTCGTTCGTGATGATTTGTCAAGAGAAGAAGTGACAAACCAAATTGCACTTGCTTTACGCAAGGAAGTCGAAGCGCTTGAAGCGGCAGGTATTCATATGATTCAAGTAGATGAGCCAGCACTTCGTGAAGGTCTTCCATTGAAAAAAGCTGAATGGAAACACTATTTAGATTGGGCAGTCAATGCATTCCGCGTGTCTACTGCATCCGTAAAAGATACGACGCAAATCCACACGCATATGTGCTATTGTGATTTCAACGATTTTATTGAGGCAATCAGCGCACTTGATGCAGATGTCATCTCAATTGAAACTTCACGTAGTCACGGTGACTTGGTTGAAGCTTTCAATGAGTATCACTACGACAAAGGAATCGGCTTAGGCGTCTACGACATCCATAGTCCACGCGTCCCAGCCGTTGAAGAGATGACGGAGATTATCAACAAAGGCCTTGAAGTTCTCGAGCCCAACCAGTTCTGGATTAATCCCGATTGTGGTTTGAAGACAAGAAAGCGCGAAGAAACGATTGCTGCATTAAAGAACATGGTCGTCGCTACTGTACAGGCACGTGAAAAGTTAGGCGTAGTTGCGGTTAAATAATGAATTTAGAACTGTCTAAGAAACTATATTCGTTTCTTAGACAGTTTTTTTCTTTGAAAGTTTTTATTAGAGTAGCTGACGCTGGTGTTCGTGAGGGGATTTGCGCTTCGGAAGGACGTATTTCCGGAGGGTGGGCGGTGAACCACCTCTAGTGCAAAGATGTGCTCCTAACGCTTCACTTTTACTCGCAAAAGCCGTAGTTCGCTATGGCTCTCGCACCAATCTCTTGCAATGCGAGTAAGCGATACTCTTTGTAGTGCATTAAGGTTATGGTTATGGTTGTGATTAATGTTGAGCTTTCAAGGCTATGAGCGGTTATCAAGGTTCTATGATCACTTAGATGAATCTATGAGCACTCGTGGCGTCTGATAGAGCGGATTCTGCGTGCTATAGAGCGCAAAATGTGTTCTATGAGCGCTCAAACGGATTCTATGAGCGAAAGCTGGATGCCGAAGCTTCCATCCCCTTGCGCTCACTAAGTAACTAACTATCCATAAACTCTTGCTCTTAAACATAACAACACAAAAAGGATGCCCCATGAAGTAAGTAACTTCAGGAACATCCTTTTTTTCTACTCACTAATCAGTCAAACTGCTTCGTGAGGTTCGCCATCTCAATAGCAGACACTGCTGCGTCCCAACCTTTGTTGCCTGCCTTAGTCCCCGCACGCTCGATCGATTGCTCAATCGTATCCGTCGTTAGCACACCAAAGATCACCGGGATTCCAGATTGCATACCCGCTTGAGATACACCCTTTGCCACTTCATTACAAACAAAGTCAAAGTGAGGTGTCGCGCCGCGGATTACTGTACCGAGCGTAATGACTGCATCATACTTTTTAGAATCCGCCATCTTCTTCGCAATCAGCGAAATTTCAAATGCTCCTGGTACCCACGCTACGTCTACGTCCGCTTCATCTACACCATGTCGTTTGAATGCGTCTTGTGCACCGGATAGTAACTTCCCAGTGATGAACTCATTGAATCGACCTACAACAATTCCTACTTTTAAGCCTGTACCTACTAAATGCCCTTCGAATATATTACCCAATTTTATCTCTCCTTATAAAGTTAATAAATGACCTAGTTTTTCCGCTTTTGTGTGTAAGTATTTTTCGTTCGCTTCATTAAATGGTAGCTGAATTGGAACACGTTCGACCACTTCCAACTCATATCCTTTTAAACCGGCAATTTTCTTCGGATTATTCGTCAACAGACGCATTTCTCGAATGCCTAGTTCCCGCAGTATTTGCGCACCGATTCTGTAGTCGCGCAAATCCGCCGCAAATCCAAGCTTTTCATTCGCTTCCACTGTGTCAAAACCTTGTTCTTGCAGTTCATAGGCTTTCAGTTTATTGATCAAACCTATACCTCTGCCCTCTTGGCGCATATAAAGCAATACACCCCGTCCTTCTTCTTCAATCTGAGTAAGCGCTGCGTGAAGTTGCGGACCGCAGTCACAGCGACAAGAACCAAAAACGTCGCCTGTTAAACATTCCGAATGAACCCTTACCAAAACCGGTTCTTCTGTCGTGACGTCCCCTTTTACCAACGCCACATGTTCTTTACCTGTCATAGTTTCAGTATAGCCAACCATGCGGAACTCTCCGTAATCTGTAGGCAACTTAATTTCCGCTTCACGAATCACTAATTGCTCTCGTTGTAGACGGTAATGAATTAGATCTTGAATCGTAATTAATTTCAAATTCAGTTCTTCGGCCATCTGACGTAATTCAGGCACACGCGCCATTGTTCCGTCTTCACTCATGATTTCGCAAATCACACCTGCTGAAGCACTCCCTGCTAATCTTGCCAAATCCACAGCAGCTTCAGTATGTCCAGTCCGTTCAAGCACGCCTCCCGACTTCGCTATAAGGGGGAATACATGCCCTGGGCGTTTGAATTCACTTGAAGTTGCAGTGGACTCCATCATTTTAACGATTGTATCAGCTCGTTCAAATGCGCTAATACCCGTATGTGTAGATTGATGGTCGACACTGATTGTAAATGCCGTGCCATGGGAATCTGTATTATGATCGGTCATCATGGATAAATCCAGTTGCGTAGCTTTCTGTTCCGTAATCGGCACACAAATCAAGCCGCGACCTTTCGTTGCCATGAAATTGATAATTTCCGGTGTGACTTGATCAGCCAGCGCAACGAAGTCCCCTTCATTTTCTCGGTCTTCATCATCCACTACGATGACGACTTTTCCTTGACGTAAGTCTTCTAATGCTTCTTCGATTGTATGAAACATCCTCATTCACTCCTTCACATAAATCCGTGTTGTTGTAAAAAGTCTTTCGATAACGTTTGACCATTGTCTTGTCTTTTCTGCAGCATGTTTTCGACATATTTAGCGAGCATATCGCATTCAAAATTGACCGTCTCACCTATATTCTTTTTTGCAATGACCGTCATTTCTTGTGAATGCGGGATTAAAGAAATTGTAATATCTGTATCTTTCACTTCAAAGATTGTCAATGATGTCCCATCCAATGCAATAGAGCCTTTATGTACTAAATATTGGCCATATCCTTCTGGTAGTGATAAGCGGATATATAATGCATTATCAACTGTTCGCTTGTCACGAATAGTCGCTACACCATCTACATGTCCCGTAACAAAATGTCCGCCAAGCCTGCCGTTCGCAGCAAGGGCACGTTCTAGATTCACCGCGCTTCCTGATGTCAATTGTCGTAAAGAAGTTGAGGTTATGGTTTCAGGCATAACGTCTGCTGCGAATTGATTTTTCGTAAAGCTTTTGACTGTCAAGCAAACACCGTTCACCGCAATGCTGTCGCCGATACTTACATCGGTCAATACAACAGATGCAGCTATCGTCAATGTCATGGACTGAGCACCTGGTTGTATATGTTTAACCGAGCCGATCTCTTCGATTATTCCTGTAAACATCGCTTAATCACTCTCTTTCGGTACCGCAATGATTTTTATGTCAGGTCCAATCATTTCTACACTTTCAAATGCAAATGGAAACGCATCATCCATCAATTGTGGGTCAAGTCCACCAATCGGTGTCAGAGATCCTGTTCCACCCAGTAATTTTGGGGCTACATAACAAATGACTTTCTGCACCGCACGCGCTTTGACGAATGACGCATTAATGGCCGCGCCACCTTCTACTAGTAACGTCATAACTCCACGTTTTCCTAATTCCAGTAGAATGTCTTCTACAATCAACTGGGGTTTCTGCATGCGAATGATCTGAACATGCGGCTTCCTAAGTAACTTTTCATGCGATAGTTCTGCATATTTTCCACAAAAGATCCATGTCGGTGCTTCTGTGTTTTGAATCACTTGACTAAACTCTGGTGTTCGTAAAGATGTATCTAAAATGACTCGAATAGGATGTTTTCCACCTAGGGGCAGTCTGGTGGTGAGAAGAGGATTATCATGAAGAAGCGTTTGAACGCCTACTAAAATCGCATCTTGTGTATGGCGAAGTTGATGGACATCGAGTCGCGCTTGCTCACTCGTCACCCATTTACTATCTCCTGTTGAAGTTGCAATTTTACCGTCTATCGTCATAGCTGTTTTCATTGTCACATGAGGTGTTTTATGTTTAATAAAATGAAAAAATGATTCATATAGTTTTTTAGCGCGTTCATTGTAGAGACCTTCAGTTACTTCTACTCCCGCTTCAAGTAGTTTCGCTATACCATTACCTGCTACAAGCGGATTGGGATCCGTTGTGGCGATATAGACATGCTTGATACCTGCTTGAATAACAGCATTTGCACAAGGAGAAGTTTTACCAGTGTGTGAACAAGGTTCAAGTGTTACATACAAATCGGCACCTGTTGCTCTTGCTCCTGCCATGTCTAGCGCTACACGTTCCGCATGGCGCTCCCCCGCTTCTAAATGCGCACCCATCCCAATGATTCTGCCGTCTTTTACTAAGACCGCACCTACTGGTGGATTGGGAGAGGTTTGACCTGCTACGTTCTCTGCGAGTTGTAAGGCCATTTCCATATACTCCTGATTCACTCTGCAACACTCCAACTTACGGTATTCCTCTAGTGACAATTCTACATACAAAAAGCCCCGCAATATTTTATGCGGGGCTTGTAACCATAACAAAATAAACGTTATACGCAGCAATGAAAAAATCATTACATGTAGTATATACGTACTGTTCCTTCTCTCATCCAGACTTTAACTGTCGGCTTTGGAGTTTCACCAAATCCACCTTCTGCTTTATATAAAGCATCCGGGTCACGGACTAAGAGCTTGTTAGCTCATCACCGTCGGTAGGGAATTACGCCCTGCCCCGAAGGAAACATATTCGATTAATTAAGAGTCTAGCATACATATTCCGAAATTGACAATACTGAATATTTATTCAGCCGTAAATACCCACTTATCTACCGTGAATCTTTCAATCGCATCCATATTAGGCGAATAGCCGATTCCATCGTCAGTCGGAACCGTGATGTAGCCATTCTCGGCAACTACTTCAGGCGAAATAATATCTTGTTCCCAGTAACGTGAAGATCCTGCTGTATCGCCAGGTAAAGTGAAGTTCGGTAGGGTGGTCAATGCTACATTTTGTGCACGTCCAATACCCGATTCCAACATGCCGCCACACCAAATATCAATTCCTTTTTCTGCACAATAATCATGGATTTTCTTCGCTTCCGTCAGTCCACCCACTCTACCGACTTTCACATTAATAATTTTGCAACTACCGATCTCGATCGCTTTCCGAGTATCTTCAAGTGAATGAATACTTTCGTCAAGACAGATCGGAGTCTTAATTTGTTTTTGCAGCGTTGCGTGATCGATAATATCATCTGATGCGAGCGGTTGCTCTATCATCATTAAATTGAACTGATCCAATTCCTTTAACAACTCTACATCATCTAACGTATAAGCGGAGTTTGCATCTGCCATCAAAGGGACATCCGGATACACTTCACGGATAGCTTTGAGGACTTCTATGTCTTTTCCAGGTTTGATCTTTACTTTAATACGCTTATATCCTTCATCGATGAAGTTTTTGATATTCGCTAATAAATCCTCTACATTTTCTTCAATGCCAATACTGATTCCTACTTCAATACGCTCGCGCTTTCCACCGAGTGCAGCGGCTAACGTCATTTGATGATGCTTGGCATACGCATCCCAAATAGCTCCTTCAATTGTTGCTTTAGCCATATTATTTTTACGTATATGTCCAAATAAACCCGTTACTTCATCAGGATGTTCAATAGACTTACCTAGAACGGCAGGTATTAAGAAGTCACGGAGCATATGAATCGTTGTTTCCGTCGTCTCTTCACTATACCAAGGGGCTGTGAATGCGACAGACTCCCCCCATCCTTCGTTTCCGTCATCGTCCGTTACAGTTGCTAGTAGGAAATCTTTCTGCTGCATCGTTCCAAAACTCGTTGTAAATGGATGTTTCATCATCATATTTATTCTGCGTAATGTAACCGAATTAATTCTCATTAGATAAGCTCCTTTGATTAGGCAACGGTATGATAGAACGCTTGCAGAATCGATAGTATGCCACCGTGTCTTCGGTTATACATACATCAATCAAAGCAAACCCTCCCTCACACAGTTGTCGAAATATGGTTCTCGTCTTCATTCGCCATTCATAGGCTAGTTCAGGTTTATTCTGCTTTATCAATTGTATATTCTTCGGCACAGGCACTTCTATCTCTTCTGCCAGTAGCCATTTATTTGTATCAGGCAGGCGTAAGATGGGATATGAATCGCGGTCTACACTAGTCTCAAAAGGGCGACTGTATTGTAGATTGGGCTGCCATTTATTCATGACACGCGCACTATCAATCCACCAAGCTACTTGGAAGCGGTCAGTTGGTAAACCTTTGTTCAGCCCATCATCCATTTTGCCATAACAATCCACTATATAGTCATAGCACACTCCAAATAGCTTGGAAGTATTCAGGTAGGCGTTGCGGCTTTCGAGAGGATCAAATGTCCAAACTATTAGCCTGTATCCCATTTCCCGTGCAAGACGAAGTTGTTCGTCTTTCAACAGCTTTCCAATTCCCATCATCTGAAATTCTTTGTCTACTGCCAGCATATGAGAGCATAGGTATACCTGTCCTTCTGTATAACCTGTAAAACTGTAGGAATAACCGACCATTTGCTCTTTTAGAAATGCCCCGACAATTAACCCGCCATTTTTGACAGCAGTCATTGTTTGATGGACAGGGATAGGCTCCATTCCCCAGATTTTCTTCTCGAGTTTTTGCATCGCATACAGGTCTTTAAGTTCGGTCACTTTTCTAACTTTAATATCCAGGGTCATGACATCACCTTCTACTTTTTTGATTGAAACGTTAATTCTAAAGCAGTCGTTAAGATTTCAACTCCTGTTGCTAACGCGTCTTGATTGAATGTCATATGCGGATGGTGAAGTCCTGGTGTTAAGCCACATCCTAAACCGAGCATAGTGCTTTTGACAGTAGGATGCTGTACAGAATAAAAGTGGAAGTCTTCTCCGCCTGGTGTGACAACAGTACGAGTAGCTTTGTCTTCTCCCACTACACTGACAATTGCTTGGTACATCAATTCTTCCGCTTCAGCATCCACTTCCGCAGCTACCATTTCCGCCATTACATCATAATCAATAACTACATCATATTGCGCAGCAACTGCTGAAATGACACGTTCAACATGCTGATATAACTCATCCATTACTTTATTCTCTTGTGCACGCAAGTCTAAACTGAACTTCGCATTGCCTGGAATAATGTTCGCGGATTCTCCTCCAGCCTGGAACATCGTCATTTTCGCCGTGTGAGAAATAATCGGATTACAATGAATGGACTGCAATCCACTGACTAGTGAAGCACCTACTTCAATCGCATTTTTCCCTTGGTGAGGACGCGCGCCATGCGCTTCAGTTCCTTTTATTATACCACTTACCATCTTTGCCGCCCCATGACGTAAAGAGGCCGTGGAGCAACCGTCATCCATTTCATCCGCAGCACGCACATGAACGCCAAACAAGTACTCAATGTCATCAATAATCCCCTGATCAATTACAGCTAATGCACCTTTCCCTTTTTCCTCTGCAGGTTGAAAAAACACTTTCAATGTGCCTTTTTCAGGAATTCCACGTTCTTTGGCCATTAGCAGTGCACCGATCCCCATCGTCATATGTCCGTCATGACCGCATGAGTGATTTGCTTGATATACGCCGTCTACTTCCTGCCATAGCGCATCTATATCCACACGTAATCCGACTACCGGCTTGCCTTCACCAATTGTGACAGACAAACCTGTCATCCCGTCAAACAAATTGACATTAAATCCTTCACGCTCAAGAAATTCTTTCAAATAACGTGTTGTTTCTGTTTCTTTCCAACTGACTTCCGGATGCTTATGTAAATGCGCAAACACTTCGTCTAATTTCGGTTTTAGCAACCGTACCTGCTCTTTCATTAAAGCGCCCCCTATAGCAAACTTCATCAAATTATTTAATAGTTAATGCTGACTTTTCAAACTTCTTAATAAGTCTAACATAAAAAAGACTCCCGCTTCACACTGTGAAGGGAAGTCTGTTCTGTATTTATTAAAACGTCCAAAGAATCATCATACCGAACAATAACGTCATGTAATTGACTGAGTATAAGAACATAAAGTTGGCCCATTTATAATCATCTTTTGCATAGAAACCGTAAATGCTAGCTGCAATATATCCAATGTTCATCAATGTAGCGATAACAAGGAAGGTAGTACCGAACATCGTTAAGAGGAACGGTAATGGCAGGAGACATAATACATAATAAAGCATTTGACGTTTTGTAAAAGCAAAGCCGTAAACAACAGGGAGCATCGCAACATTCGCTGCGCTATAGTCATTGTATTTCTTCATGGCGATCGCAAATGTATGTGGCATTTGCCAAATGAATAGTATCGCCACCAATACAATGGGTACAACATGATCCGCTGACATAATCGCTGCCCATCCAATAATAGGAGTAACAGCACCCGATACACTACCAATCACTGTATTCAATGTATATTTGCGTTTAGACCACATCGTATAGGGTATTACATAAGTAAACCATCCAATAAATGCATAAATTGCTGCTTCTAACGTAGTGAATATTAATAACAACATTCCAATTCCCGATAATATCAAACCGATATTCAACACAGTCTTCAAAGCGAAATTACCTGTCACAGTAGGACGGTTTTTTGTTCTCTCCATCACTGTATCAATATCAGAATCAAACCAGTTGTTCATTACCAGTGCACCCGCAACGAGCAAAGTGCTACCTATCATGGTGAGTAGGAATACACCCCAGTTTTGCGCGAGTGACATGCCTGAAAAATACAACGCCAACCAAAACCCCACAAAAACCGGAAAGATATTCGCAATAAGGACAGGTCCTTTAACTAATGATTTAATATCCGAGAAGAAGGTAGACGCCGAGCGGCTTTGACTAGTACTCGAAACAATATGGGCTTCTTTCGTCATATGGATCCGTTCTCCTTTTACGTTACATTTCAATGATTTTTCCATTCGTACATATAACTATATCATTTTCTTAAAAGCAAAATCAAAAAAACAAGACAATTCCTTATAAACTGTTACAAAAATTTGTCCGCCGCTACTTAATAAGAGAAATGTCGATAAAAATCAACATTTTTTCACATTATTTTATAACGAATTATCTAATAGCAAATTCCCCTATTTTTCGACAGAACGCGAACCTATACCCCCTATAGGTTCTAACACTTGTTTACCTACCTGAATCAACCCTGTTTAATTTACCATTTTCATTATAAAATACGATTTAAATACACATATAAATTGTATGGCATCAACTGTTTTCTCAATATTTAAATTGATATTAATTTTATTATCCTGTAAACTTGCTTAATAGTATTGCGAAAAAACAATGATGATTTTTCCTTGATCTCTTTAACTGCCCATTTCTGTATCCTATGGCTGATTTTAAGAGATCCAAGTAAAAAACAGCATTTCGTAATGAAAAAATTATAAAGAGAAGGGATTTGATTTTTTGAGAAAGTTTATGTTGTTTTTCTCCATCTCCACATTATTGCTTTTAGCAGCCTGCGGTAATAGTGCGAGCAAAGATTCTATCAGTAAAATTCAACTGGCTGATGCTGGTTGGGATAGTATCCGCATCCATAATAGTATTGCACAAATTATTTTAGAGGACGGCTACGGATATGAGACAGAAGTAGTAAACGGCACGTCTAGTGCAACATTGCAAGCGCTACAACAAGGCGATTTGCAGGTTTATATGGAAGTTTGGTCTGATAACCTAGGTGAAGCATATACAAAGGCAGTCGACAGCGGTGATATTGAATCCGTTTCAACAAACTTCGACGATAATGACCAAGGTCTTTATGTACCGACTTATGTAATTAAAGGTGACAAGGAAAAAGGTATTGAAGCAGTAGCTCCAGATTTAAAAACTGTGAAAGATTTAGAAAAGTACCCTGAACTATTCCAAGATCCTGAAAACAAAGACAAAGGACGCATTATCGGTGCACCTTCAAGCTGGTTGATAAGTAAACACTTGGATGAAAAAATCACTACGTATGGTTTGGATGAAAAATATACGTATCTATCTCCTGGTTCAGATTCTTCTATCGTAGCCGACTTGGCAAGCGCATATAAAAAAGGCGAGCCATGGGTTGGATATTACTGGTCCCCTACATGGGTGACTGCAACATACGACTTAACTCTTTTGGAAGACGAGCCATTTGACCAAGAAGCATGGGATAAAGATAAGTCTGGCGCATTCCCTCCGAATGATGTTTTCGTCAGCGTTCACAAAGACTTAAAAACACAAGCTCCTGAAGTAGTAGAGTTCTTAAGTCACTACGAAACAAGCAGTGCATTAACAGAAGAAGCATTGAAGTATATGGGTGACAATGAAGCAAGCCCAGAAGATACTGCAAAGTGGTTCATGAACGAACATGAAGATCTTTGGACTTCATGGCTACCTGAAGATGTAGCCGAGAAAGTAAAGGCTGCACTGTAAGTAATTATAGATTTAGGGGTGGACGCATTCCGCTCCACCTCTTTTTCGATTGTGCCCATATTAAAATTAGAGAAAGAGAGGGACAAGCTAGTACGTCCTAGCTTATTGCCTATGATGAATGAATTCCCAAACGTCAGAATACCTATAGGAGATTATGTAGAAAAGTTTATTGATTTTCTAGCGATGAACTTTGGATGGTTATTTGATTTCATTTTCACAATCGCCTCTACTACAATCCGAACTATTGAATCCGCTTTACTTGCCACGCCTTGGTGGGTCATCATGATTATAGTTTTCCTACTTGGCTGGTATTTAAACAACATATTAAACGGGCTAATGTTTGCCGCCTTTATCTTTTTAATTGGATCCTTCAACTTATGGGAGGATACGATGACAACAGTTGCGATTATACTTATATCTGTTGTATTGTCCCTAGCGATTGGTATTCCGGTCGGTATATTGATGGCGTTTAGTAAGACATTCTCCGTCATCATGCGTCCTATTTTGGATGCCATGCAGACCATGCCAACATTCGTGTACTTAATACCTGTAATATTCTTCTTCCCACTCGGGAATGTTCCTGCAATTATTGCGACAATCATTTATGCGTTACCACCTGTGATCCGTTTAACAGAACTCGGTATTCGAAACGTTGACTCTGAAGTGATTGAATCAGCAGAATCATTCGGATCTTCTCGAAATCAAATGTTAGTGAAAGTACAACTACCACAAGCTTTACCTACTATGATGGCAGGAATCAACCAAACTACGATGATGGCTTTGTCCATGGCTGTAGTAGGTTCGATGGTCGGTGCTCACGGATTGGGTGAACGCGTACTATTCTCGATTAACCAAATCAATATTTCGTTAGGTTTTGAAGCGGGAATTAGTATCGTCTTCTTAGCAATTATTATTGACCGTTTAACAAACGGTGTGGCAGACCGCCTACAAAGTACAGGGAGGAGATCAGCATGACCGTTAAACTCAAAGTAGAGAATGTCACCAAGATCTTTGGTCCTCGCCCTAAGAAAGTCATTCCCATGATTGAAAAAGGAGCGTCCAAACGGGAGATCCTTGAAAAGACTGGACATACAGTAGGTGTCTATAACGCCAACATGGAAATCATGGAAGGTGAAACTTTCGTCATCATGGGCTTATCGGGAAGTGGTAAATCGACACTCATCCGTTGCTTCAATTTATTGAACAAGCCTACTTCAGGTGCAATCTATGTAGATGGTGAAAATATCGTCAAATACAATAAAGAGCAATTGAAGTTTTTCCGCCAGAAGAAAATCGCGATGGTCTTCCAGCACTTTGGTTTGTTTAGCCATAGAACGGTTATGGAAAACATTGAGTACGGTTTGGAGATTCGGGGTTTGTCGAAAAGCGAGCGTCGCGCTATTGCACAAAAGCATATCGATACAGTCGGTCTAAAAGGGTACGAAAATCAATATCCTGATGAGTTATCAGGCGGTATGCGTCAGCGTGTAGGGATCGCCCGAGCTTTAACGAATGATCCAGACATTTTATTAATGGACGAACCGTTCAGTGCACTTGACCCACTTATTCGCAGAGAAATGCAACTGGAACTTTTGGATATTCAGACTCGTCTTCAAAAAACAATTATCTTCATCACGCATGATGTTAACGAAGCTTTCCGTATCGGTGACCGCGTGGCAGTTATGAAAGATGGAAATGTCGAACAAGTAGGTACACCAGAAGAGTTATTGGAGACACCGGCAAACGATTATATTATTGACTTCACTCGTGAAATTGACCGTTCCAAAGTGTTGCAAGCTGAGAATATCATGTCAAAACCATTAAGCGTCATGAACGGCAAAGATGGTTTACATGTTGCAATCAAAAACATGGAAGAGCACGGCATTTCAAGTGTCTTTATTACGAATCGTGAACGACAATTGCTTGGGTTAGTTACAATTGATGGCGCAATCGATGGTGTAAAGAACAAAAAGACCTTGGAAGAAGTTATGATAACGGATGTATTGACAGCTACTCCTGAGGAATATGTGCAAGATATTATTCCTCGTGTATTAGATTCTAAGTATCCACTCGTTGTTGTAGATGAAACGAACCGAATTGAAGGGATTATTTTACGGGTTCACGTACTTTCAAGCATTATCAGTAATACGATTCATGTTGATGACGAAGAAGTAGTGAATACACCTGTCGAAACAGTTGAGGTATTGAAATAACAAAAAGGAAGAATGGGCATCGTTGCTCACTCTTCCTTTTTTATTAATTTTTTCCGGAAACGCCTGCACTTTCAAAGGTCGCCATTTCATTGACCATCCGAACAGCCGATTGAATGATACTATATGCCACAGCAGCACCAGTACCTTCACCAAGCCGCATGGAGAGAGAAAGAATGGGTTCTTTTTCTAAATATTGAAATGCTCTTTGATGTCCCGGTTCCATCGACTGATGACCTAGCAACATATATCCTGACGCCCCTTCACCTAAAGTTTCAGCTACACACGCTGCAGCTGTTGATATAAAGCCGTCCAGAATGACAGGAATACGTCTAGATGCTGCCGCAAGCATGGCACCAGTCATCGCTGCCAACTCTAAGCCACCAACCTTACGTAGTACATCATAGCCGTCTGTAGGGTTTGGATTATGAAGCATCAATGCGTCTTGAACTACTTTAATTTTATGTACGTGCTGTTCAGAGGAAATCCCTGTGCCATATCCAACAAGTTCTGCAGGGTCAATTTCTGTTATTGCCGCCACAACCGCACTACTTGAAGTAGTATTGCCGATTCCGACTTCTCCTACAACGAGACAATCTACACCTTTTTCAAACAGGTTAAGTGCTTCTCGATAACCAATATCGATAGCTTTTTCCACTTCATCTTGAGTCATCGCTTCAGCACGTAAAAAATTCTTTGTACCTTGACGAATCTTGCAATCTTTTACAGGTGAAGAAAATGATTCACCTATGACCCCTACATCTACTAATGCAAATTCAGCTTGTTGTTGCCTGCCAAACACATTGATTGCCGCTCCACCTGCAGACATATTGTGAACCATTTGGCGTGTAACAAGTTGGGGGAAAGCAGAGATCCCTTCCTCTACTATTCCATGATCTGCAGCAAATACCACTATTCCTAATCGCTTGATGGAAGGCTGTTTCCGACCTTGTATTTCAGCTAAAGTGATGACAATTTCTTCTAACTTACCTAAACTGCCGACCGGCTTTGTCAGGATATCCAAATGCATTTTCGCTTCTGCTCCAGCTTGACTATCTAAAGCAGGGATCGTAAACATTTTCAATTGATGACCTTCTTTCTTATCCATTCAATATATAATTGTACTAGCCCTACTAGTATATCAGGAGATATGGACTGCTATCTAACGAAAGAACTATTATGCAATTATTGTCGATTACAGGTATACTGTAGATAGCGTAAATGCTACATGTTGCGCTGACCAGTCACTACTAAAAAGGGGCGATACAGATGATTAGTGAAAAATTAGCACAGGCATTAAATGAACAAATGAACAACGAGTTCGCTGCAGCACAAACGTATTTGTCTATGGCTTCTTATTGTGAATACCGTAATTACAACGGCTTCGCACACTTTTACCTTCAACAAGTTGAAGAAGAGCGCCATCATGCCATGAAGATTTATTCTTACTTGAACGATCGTGGCATCCGTGCAATTATTACCGCGACGCCTGCACCTACTACTTCATTTGATAATCTAGTTCATACGTTCGAAGTAGCACTATTACAAGAAAAAGAAGTCACAAAATCATTCTATCAAATCATGGATATGGCTTGGGAAGAAAAAGAGCATGCTACGATTTCTTTCCTAAACTGGTTCCTTGACGAGCAAGTTGAAGAAGAAGCAACATTTGATAGACATATTGAGTATTTGAAGCGTATCCGTGAAGATAAGAACGCTTTATTTATTTACGAGAAAGAGCTTTCTACTCGTTCATTCGAAACTGAATAAAAAAACAGGCAAGCTAGCGGTCCCCCAACCCCTTGCTTGCCTTTTCTATTTCAGTAATGCGATGTAAACACCTTTCGCAAATGCACTGTTTATACAGTTGTTCTTCAGGGATTTTCCGAAATACTTCATCTGTAAATACTTTCTTTGTACACCAGCAAATCTCTGGTTCCGCGGATAGATTCGAACACTTATTATTTCCTTGGCAAATCGGACATTGAGTAATCAAGTAATCCCCTTCTCTACAAACGATGTTTATCCAACTCAGCTGTATTTTTCTTCTCTAATTCCACTACTCGGTCTTCCAATTCTTTATTGCGTTTCATACTCTCCATCGAATACAAACCAGCCAGTAAAGCGACCACAAACGTTGCGTAGTTAAACCACTCCATACAACCGTCCCCTTTTTACTTTTGTTTTTTCAAAAATGTTTTATATACTTTTTTCAATGTTTCAGGTGTGAGTTCCATATTATTTTCATACATGTACTTCACTGCATAACCTAACGCAATCGTCATTGATCCTGCAACACTTGCGGCCACGACCATTCCCGCACCCGGAATTACTTTCACGATTTGACGGAAAGCGGTTTTACCGATATTTCCTACAATCGTTGCGATGATCAATTCCTTAGCGTGATCTTTCGTGATAGGCTTTCCATATAATGTCGATAACTTCAACATAAGGCCCACTTGCAATGTTGTCAAAGGGATAAAATCAGCACCTGGAATGGGAGCTGCGCCGATTGCAGCTGCTGATGCACCGCTAGCCAGAATCCACCTCTTGGCAATAGATGACTTGTCTGCCATATTCGCAGCAAGTAATAGATCTTTATTTGCATCTTTTAAGTGTTGGAGGATCTCTTTTTGTAAGAACTCCATCTGCTCTCCTGTCTTTGATGATATGGGTATAACCGGATAGGCAAACCCAGTATGCTCCAAAACATAGTTCACTAAACTCGGAACGTCATCTGCTGCATCAATTTTATTGAGTACTAGAATAATTTTCTTATTCAGCGTAGCAATCTTATTCAATGATTTTAGTTCGGTATCTGACAAAACGGTACCCGCTGCATTTAGAAAGAAAAGAATGACGTCTGCTTGATTATAAAACTTCAATGTCTCATTGGAATGTTCCTGATAGATATCATCAAGACCAGGTGTATCAACAAATAATATTTTGTCACTGTAATAAAACTTCTTAACTTCCTTGGTTTCACCCGGTTGCGCTCCTACTTCAGCTACATCTTTTTGCATGAGGCGGTTCAGTGTAGAAGACTTCCCTGCATTGACGTCTCCAACCATCGCAATCAATATTTCCTTTTTTAGTTGTTCATTAATTAGTTCCGACTCAGACTTAAAAATCTCATCAAATGATTCATCCGACATAAATTTAGATGTTTTCATTGTAGCACTTCCATTCATTAAGTTTGACTATTCTGATTATCCTATTGTGAAAAAGAGCATCAGTCAATCACTCTCTTTTGACTGATGCTCTACGCTATTTATCTGGTCACTTAATAATAAGGTGAAATCAAAATATACACAAGTACTCCGGTAAAACTAACATATAACCAGATGGGCATTGTCCAACGTGCGATTTTACGATGGCGTGGAATTTCCATATTCCATGCTCTTGCAACACTTGTCAATGCGAGCGGCACGATGGCAGCAGCAAGCAAAATATGTGTGATCAAGATGAAATAATAAAATCCTGCCATGAAGCCACTACCACCAAACGGCGTGGATTCTGATAAGAAATGGTACGAGACATATGTCACAAGAAATAAAGCAGTTGTGCCAAATGCGGCGTAAATAAAGCGCTGATGCACTTTGACATTCTTCTTCATGATAGCGACTAGCGCACCGACAAGAAAGACAAATGTGAAGCTGTTAAATATAGCATTCAATAAAGGTAAAATAGTAATATCAAATGCAGTGAAATTCTCTACACCTGGCATTCCAGCTAAGACACCGATTGCACCGATGAGAATGATCGAGATCGCGATGATCGCCGGACGATAATTACGTTTCTTAAAGTTTGCAGGTGGTGTTGTCTGATTCGAATAATTCATCTAGTGACACTCCTAATTCTATAATCATAACTACCCTACATCGTACCATACGTAACACGTTGTGCAGGTTAAATTTGTGTCGATTTTTGAAATTGCGTTGCTGCTTCTTCCCTAAACTCATCAATCACTTTAATAAACTTCGTGATAGTCGGTGTTAAATATGAATCTGCACGACGGACAAAGACCGTTTTAATGTGACTATATTTTGGCGGTAGATGATAACAATAGACTACCCCTTGATCCAGTAGGTGCGAAACTGTCGATCTCGGAACGAATGTTACTCCTAGCCCCGCTGCCACACTACCAAGAATTGTCTCCAATGTTCCGAACTCCATCATTTTCGTTGGCTTAAATTGCTCATCGTCAAGCCAAGATTCCAACCGCGCCCGGTAACCGCATCCCTTACTGAAACAAAGAATTGGTTCATCTTTAATATCTGCAATGGATTGGAATGGTTTACTTGAAAGTAATACTAGTTCTTCTTCCAGTACATCATGTACAGCCAAGTCTGGATGCGTCGTCCCTTCCGAAATGAAAGCTCCATCAAGTTGATGATTTAAAACTTTTGCTTGTAATCGCTCCGTCACTCCTGATAAAAGTGAAATATCGACTTGGCTATACCTTTTATTATACCTCGATAGAATGATCGGTAGTTTGATGACAGTTTCTACTGAACCTAGCTCAAGCTTTCCGGAAGGCTCTTTGTCGTTCTGCACAACTTTTCTCATCTCATTCGTTAGAGATAAAATTTTCTCACTATATACAAGAAGTCTTTTTCCTTCAGGCGTTAGGATCATTCCACGGTTATGGCGGTTGAATAATGGCGTCTTTAGTTCCGATTCTAGTTTTTGTATTCGGGACGTAATATTGGACTGCACATAGCTTAATTCTTTTGCAGCTGCCGTAATAGTTCCTTTTTCCGCTACCATCTGAAATATTTCCAAGTCTTTGAATTCCATAGTCGTCCTCCTAGTAATATTCTCTTATTTCTATGATATCAATAAAATTGATAGTAGTCATCATTATTATTCGTTTTACGTGATGTCTGAAATAGTGTTTACTAGAAGTAGTACTTCAAGGGGGTTTCGTTGTTGAAAAACAAAATTATCTGGGGAGCGCTTCTTTGCTTTATAGCGAGTGCATCGTGGGGTGCAATGTTCCCGGTTGCTAATAGCGCGTTCAAAAACATTGATCCATTTTACTTCACATTAATTCGTTATGTATCCGTAACCGTTCTACTAGTTGTTATACTATTATTCAAAGAAGGAACAAAGGCTTTTCGGTTTGAGAAAAGAGGCTTATCTCTTTGGTTCTTTGGAACGATGGCGTTCGTTGTCTATAATCTCTTTATTTTCTGGGGGCAAGACTTGATGGGACAACCAGGCACTATGGTGGCTTCCGTTTCAGAAGCCATGATGCCCATGATTTCCATCGTAATTGTCTGGATCATCAGTCGTCATAAGCCACATGGTTTTACACTCACATGTGTGTTCACTGCATTTGTCGGTGTCATGCTTGTAATTACAAAAGGTGATTTACGCACGTTCTTGACAGCAACCGATGATATTGTACCTTCATTATTAATTTTCCTAGCGGTAATCGGCTGGGTGATTTATACGATGGGTGGGAATCATTTTAGTGAATGGTCTGCATTGCGTTATTCTACATTGAGCTGTTTGCTCGGCACACTAACTGCCTGTATCGTGGTGTTCTTCGTAACATTGACGGGTTATATTTCCGTGCCGACTGTGGAAACGTTGCAAATAGTGACACCACACATGCTGTTTATGATTGTATTTCCAGGTATTATCGCATTAGTAGGTTGGAACGTTGGCGTGCGAATTCTATCTCCATTGAACGGTTTATTGTTCATTAATTTTGTGCCAGTTACTACGCTAGTCATTTCATATATGCAAGGATATCAATTAACGATTTTCGATTATGTTGGTACAGCGTTTATTATTGCAGCCCTTTTAGGTAACAATATATTCTTACGCCTACAGCAGAAGCGCAAAGACGAGTCACGTCAATATAAGAAACATAATGTGCAACCTAGCGTTTAATTTAAATGTAGAAAACAGAAAGACACATCCCACGTATTAGGAATGTGTCTTTCTGTTTGAAATGTTTCTTTTTAAAATTTGAAGCGATGAACTATACGGCTCAGTGCAGCGGCCTCGTCTGTTAGTTTGCTAGCATCACTTGCTAACTGCTGAATCCCCTCGACTTGTTCATCCATGCCCGCTACAGTTTGCACCACATCTTCTGTGAATAGTTCAGAGATTGTAGTGATTTGCTCAATAATTTTTTCTATTTGTTCACCCTCTCGAATTAATTCTTCCGCGTGGCGGCTATTGCTAGTAACAGCGGATTTTGTATCGATCACGGCATCATTCATAAAGTGGATGGATTGACCTGCCACTTTTACGATTTGTACGCCTTCTTCTATAGTGTCTGTATTCGATTCTACATGTTGCACCGCAATTTTTACCTCATTATTGGTCTGTTCGAGTGTTCGCACTACATCATTGGCGAAGGCATTCGTTTCTTCTGCCAATTTACGGACTTCATTAGCTACGACTGAAAATCCGCTACCCGCCTCTCCAGCACGCGCTGCTTCGATAGAGGCATTTAGCGCTAACAGATTCGTTTGTTCAGCGATTTTTGTTATGAGTGACACTTTTTGAATGACTTGATTAATATCATCCGCCACTTGCATGATCTTTTGCGAGGACATATGAACCGCATCATTGATTTGTTGCATCTTTTCTTCCGTTTCCTCAATAGCTTGGCTACCTTCTGTTGCAGCAGTCGATGCGTTTTCAGATTTGGATAGCGTTTGCTGTATACGTGTTTCCATTTCTCGAATTCCTGCCATCATCGTCTGGATCATTGCGTTGGCAGATTGCAGTGAAGATAATTGTTGCTCTGTCCCACCTTGGAAACTTTGCATTGTTTCACCATAGGAAGTGAAAACATCCGATAATCGATTCGCTTCAGATGCTTGCACCTCACTAATTCTGTCCACAATTTCAGACGAACGGTCTAGTTCTGTAACGATATTTTTTGTACCGATGACAATCTTATTAATTTCAAAACCAATTTGATTAAATTCTGATCTAGATCGTTCCGTTACTTCAGCTGTCAGATCCCCCGATGAAATTTTTCTCGTGACTTTTCTCCAAGATCTTACACCTTTCATGACAATCTTATAAAGCGCAGTAGTGAAAAAGCCTGAAAGAATTAAAGACGTAATAACAAATGCGGCACCCTGTTGAATAGTTAAATCAAACGTATATGCAAGTGCTGCCATAGCCACAGCTTGTAACAGAACAGCTGCTGTCGCTCCATATAGAATATACTTCTGATGATTGATGCGTCCTAATCGAAGTGTAAATTGTCTACCCGCTACTCGGATAATTGGCATCGAGGCATCAATAAGTCGCTCACCCGATTTCCGATCATATACCTGTAATAACGGCTTAGTTGTATTAGCAGCACGCAAGCCGACCGTATCAGAAAATACTGTACCTTCCCGTAATCGATTCGTATGGATATAACTGCGGCCGGTTTCATCGACAATCACAAAGTATTCGTCATCTTGTAACTGTTCGTCCAATAGTTGATGAAGTCGTTGATAATTTAAAGTAAATGATTGTTCATTTTCAATTAATGGCTGTATACGTTTCGTCACTTGTTCCACTTTAGTCAATGCTTTTCTTGCAGAAGATGTGCTTAATATTTTTTCCACTAACAACACCTATTTAGGTTCTTTTATACTATATACTGAATATAGCATAAGTTATGATAAAGGTCACACCCTATTTTAATGATACCCCATCACTCCGCATGTTCAGGAATTAAAAGCACAGGGCATTTGGCTAACTGCAATACTTGTTTGCTGACACTGCCGATTGCTTCCGCTTTTCCTTTTCCTATTGCCATCGCAATATAACGAACTTCTTTATCATTTGACTCCGCGATAATTTCCATAGCAGGTATACCTGTACGTACTTTTGCAGAATATATGACGTCTTGTCCATGCAACATATACCCACCTTTTTTAATGGTTGCCAAGCCCAGTTCTTGTAGTGTTGGTTGAATATTTAATAAAACTACTTCGTCATCGTATAATTTTGCCAATTCTATTGCGTGGTGTACGACCTTAAATCCAGCATTTGATCCATCCAATGGCACAACAATCTTCATAACGATTCCCCCTGAATTAATAATTAAAGGCTATATTCTAACGCATAAACATCCTACTTTACTCATTCTATTTTTACAGGAGCATTTCCTCTTTATCATGGGCATTACAATCATCTCATTTGATTTAAGCTGGGGATACTTTTACACTGTGTACACTTAATAAAGTTAAATAGGAGTGAATGCATTTGAAGAAGTGGTGGCTTTTACCTACACTCGCTATATTTTTAGCTGCATGTGGTAACAATGGGGAAACAAAACCTGTAGAAGATGAGGATATCTCGGTGGATGTGATCGAGCCTGAAGAAGAACCGGCAGAACCTGAAGTAACTGAACCTGCTGAGACTGAAACTACTACAGAAGAAGCACCTGCTAAAGAAATACCAGCCGAAGAACCAAATGTTCCATACGAGCCTGCTAACTCTAACTTATTGGGACATGAAGAGGCTGAGATATTGGCAGAATATATTCCGATGGATGAGTTAACTGCTCAAGTGGAAGTGGACAATCAAAACAAGCGTGTTACTTTATTTGAAAATGAAAGCGGACAGAAGGTTTATAAAAGCATTTTCATAAAACACGAAAACCATTTGAAGATTATTGATTTAAAAGCCGATGATTTATTATTTGAAGGTCAGCTGTAAAATAGTAAAGCGCACAGACGTCAAATTGTCTGTGCGCTTTACTATTTCAAATATCTTCTTGCTGAAACATACTCCGATTTATATGGCTCTACTGTCATCGGGATGATCTCTACTGTACGTTTTGGGTTAGGTGCATGAATCATTTGACCGTTTCCTGCGTACATTCCCACGTGATGGATGATTCCTTTCCCCTTATTGTAAGCAAAGAACATTAAGTCACCCGGTTGAAGATCTTTCTTCTGCACTAGCTTTCCATTTAGTGCTTGTACAGAGGCATCGCGTGGTATATCGATACCATGATGGCGATAGACAGAATACGTGAATCCAGAACAGTCCAAGCCAAATCCTGAAGTACCTGCCCATAAATACGTTAATCCGTCAAAAAGCTTGGCTGTATCCATTATTTGCCGTGTCGTCGGTTGTGGCATAATACCATCCGCCCCAACTATCTTCACCGCATTTTTATCAATATATTTAATTCCGTCCGCAGGCGTTTGGACAGCGAGCTTGTGATCCATTACATGAACGATAGGCAATGTGGTATTAAAGCTAATTGAACGGAAGAATTGTTTTCCATTCTCATCCATTGTCAGTGCCGCTGATTTCTTCGTCACCATAGCTGTATCGCATATCGCATAATTAGGATATAACGTTGTCAAATGGTTTTTCAACATCCAACCTGGGTAACCTTCTGCGTTTTTAGGTGAGCTTTGATCGATTACTGCTACTTGGACCCAGTCTCCTTTTGTTTGTAAGACCTTTACTGTTTGACCGTAAAGTGCTTGAGTCTCCAGTTTACCTACTAACCACTGCTTTTCGCGCAAACTCATCGCTGCAACCCATTTCGTAATATCAGGTGTTTTGGCTGTAGAGAAAGCATCTACTTTCCGAGTCTTTCCTGGTTCTTTCCAGAGTGTTGTAACGGGTACATTTACTGTTTGCACAGGGGTATTGTTCGGTTTATAACAAGCGGACTGCTCTCTGAAACTAGGCTCCAGAATTCGCGCAAGAAATACCGCAAAGTGTCCACGAGTTAATGTTTGATTCGGTTTGAACGTGTTATCTAGATACCCTGTCGTAATGGCATTTACAGATAACTTTTGTATGTCTGATAAACCCCAGTATGTTGCGGGCACATCTCGGAATCGATACGTAGACGTACCTGCCAGATCGAATGCGCGAACGAACACCGCCGCCATTTGGCCACGCTTCAAATTTCCATAGGGTTGAAATTCTTTTTTCTCGTTCCCCATAAAGATTCCTTCATCCACCATTGCAGCAATAAGTGCATAGTGCGGATGCGACGTTTGAACGTCGGATAATTTGGCATCTGGTCTATTGCCTACGGGTATGTTTAATGCACGCTGGATCATTCCTGAAGCTTCGAGCCGTGTGATTGGTTCGTTCACACGATATGTAGTGCTAGGTTTTTCTATGATGATTCCTTTTTCAACTAGGTATTGTATTTCAGCAGCTGCAGAGTGTTGTGGACGTACGTCTTGGAATATGGCGGCAAAAGAAGCGACTGGGAATGCAGAGACGACCAGTATCATCGCCAGCACTATTCCACAAATTTTTTTCAAGTCTAGGACACTTCCATTCTCTTAAATTGTATTGCCTTAACTATACCTGAGCGATAATTCTTTGTATAGAAATAATTCAAAAGAGTGTCTTGGGGTTGGGGATTTGCGCTACGGAGGGGACGCTTTCCGGAGGGCGTGGCTTGAGCCGCTTCCTTCGCTGCGCTACGTCCAGGGTCTCAAGGCACACGCTGATCCTCCCGGAGTCGCCCCTCCTTCGCTCCAATCCCTTGCAATGTTAGTAGTTGATACTTTGTGTTGTGCATTAAAGTTAGGATTGTAACTGGTATTGAACTTGAACAATAACTTGAGCCCTAGTATTTGAACTTAAATAAGATAAAATAAAACAATAAGTCATATACAAACTACAGGGAGTGATCTAAGTACTCACACTATCATCCTAGGATGGAAGCGGAAGTTGGCGGCGAAGTGCAAAGATGTACTCCTAACGCTTCGCTTTCACTTCGCTCGCTGGGTGTTTCACCTTTCCCACTGATCCTCCCCGAGCCGCCTGCCGCTCCAATCCCTTGCAGTGTAAGTAGGTGATACTTATTGTTACTCATTAAAATAAGTGTTGTAATGAATTCTGAACTTAAATAAGTTAAGACAAAACAATAATTCACACACTACTTACAATGAGTGATCTAAGTAACACTACTATCAATGTAGGATGGAAGCGGAAGTTGGCGGCGACTCCCTCTTGAAAAGGTGATGATGACAAGGCTTGTCGCATTATTCTATTGACCCAAAAAGAATTTATATGACTAGTAAAGAGAATCGTCTACCTGAAAGTACATACTTTTGTAGATACTGTAAGTAAAGGATAACGCTGCGCTACCAGTTACAGAAACTGTTAATTTAATATGGCATGCACTATGGATCTCCAAGTACCTTATGATGACGAACCCTCCCACATCTCTTAGCGTCATGCGCTGACATTCCTTCGTTCGGTCTATCATAAGTTGGAGGCCGGCGAGATGCTCCCGATGAGGCTCGAGGCCTAATGTACGCCGCTGGTGCCAGCTTCTCCGTGTCATGAATAGAAGTTTCAGAATGCCAACCTCATGCTACTAATTGTAAACAGTGAAGGTCCGCAAGCATTTGCTCACCATCAAATTTCCGCTTTTTTTGTACACATGGCATGAAGAACCTTTAGTAATTTGCTACATAACACGACCATCGACTCCTTCTTACGAAGGGGATTTTGAGGTCGTTGCGTATAATACTGATGAAGCTTCATAAAGGCAGGGTTGTTTCTAAGGATTGGATGCATTGCTCTGAATAAAATAGCCCGTAATCGTCTTCGTCCTCGTTTTGATATCTTCTTCATTCCCTTATGTTTACCAGAGGAATTCTCATGTAACGTAAGTCCCGCTAATTTAATTAATTGGCGTGGACTTTCAAAGTCAGTAAAACTTCCAATCTCCGCTAAGAGACCGGAAATAGTTCTACGGGAAATTCCCGGAAATGAAGCGAGATATTCATAATCAGCCGTTTGGACAATTAAGGATTGTATTTCCTCTTCAATCATCGCAAGTTCTTCCTCGAGTAGACGGTATTGGCGAATGAGACATTGTATCTCCCGTTTAGCTCCCCAAGGAGCCACGGTGATGCCAATGGATGTCTGAGCTACCTCAATGACTTTAGCTGCTATTTTGGGTCGTCTTTGCTTCATCTGACTCGCTTTCGCGCATTGATCCGCTAAATCAGCTGTTGTCATATTGACCAGCTCTGCAGGCAATGGGGTTGTCTCCAACACACCTAAAACCATGGCTCCAAAATCTGAGAATACCTCGAAAAGCTCAGGGAAGTATTTATCTACCCATCGATGAATTCTGTTTTTTAGAATGGTACGATCGTCTATTAAAGTTTGCTCAAGCGTGAAACAGGAACGAATATTTGCTGCTTGATCCCGAAGAAGCTTTGGATATGAGAAACGACCATCTTTCATTAGCCGTGCAATCGTCAGAGCGTCTTTCTTATCATTTTTGGTTTGCAGATTATCATCTAATTCCTTAACTTTCTTCACATGCATCGGATTGATAACGACCAGTGGTATACCGTAGTCCTCTAGGAAATATGCTAAATTCAACCAGTAATGTCCTGTAGGCTCTACGCCCACTATCACATGCGATTTATCGAATTCTTTCATACCCTCTAGTATTTCTTGATAGAACTGTTCAAACCCTTTACGCGTCTGTTTAACGAGAAATGCTTTTTTCAAAACACGTCCACGTTCATCGACAAAGGTTGCGTAATGATTATGTTTAGCAATGTCGATACCTATCACTAATGTTTGTTCTGTGACTTGATTAATTTTAGTATTTTCTTTAGAATTCATGTGAGTCCTCCTGGGTTATAATTAGGGGTCAAGCCGTCGACGCCTTGACACCCCGAATCATACCAAGGGGACTTTTCTATTTCAATAGGGTTCCACTAACCAAACAGGAATGCTCCCGATGGATCAGCTCGAAAGGAGAGACAACCAAAAGAGAGCGCAGCGAACTGGTTGGCTCACCGAGAGCCCATGGGAAAGCGTCCGCCAACTGGACCTTCCATCCCGAACCACTCACAAACTCACTCACTGCTCCTTTGCTCTTGCTCTTGCTCTTGCTCTTGCATTTAAACCCACGAAAAAAGGATCCCCCTTGAAGTACTTTGACTTCCGGGACATCCCTAATTAACTGAATAGCAGCTCGCTGACTACCTTAATTCAAATATTCATCACGACAAGACATTCTTCAATATTGCTACTGCTTCGTCGATCTCTTCTTTTGAAACCGTCAATGGCGGCAACAAACGGATCACGTTTGTTCCAGCAGGCACAAGCAACAACCCTTGCTTCTCCGCCTCTTGTATAAATGGACCAATCTCCTGATCCGAATGAATTCCAACTAACAAGCCATTACCTCGAATAGAATACTTTCCTACAGGTAATTCTGCTTGAAGCTGTTGCTTCAGATAAGCTGACTTTTCTTGAACGTCCTTTAAGAATGCAGGATCAAATACATGATCGATTACTGTCTGTGCAACCGCAACGGCTAATGGATTACCACCGAATGTAGTACCGTGTGTGCCAGGGCCGAATGTGTCGAATAGCTTTTCTCCTGCTAACAACGCACCGATTGGGAAACCGCCACCAAGACCTTTAGCTAGTGAAACAATGTCAGGCTTTAGAGCGGTCTGTTCGTAAGCATAACGAGTTCCTGTGCGTCCAATCCCCGTCTGAACTTCGTCAATGAGTAGAAGAATATTAAATTCTTTACATACTGCCATAACTGCTTCAGCGAATGCTGGTTCAATAGAGTTGACGCCACCTTCTGCTTGAATCACTTCCAGCATGATGGCTGCTACACTACCGTTAGCTGCTTGTTTCAGAGCTTCGACATCATTAAAAGGTAATGCTTCAAAGCTTTCAAGCATTGGGCCGAAGCCTTGTTGGATTTTATCTTGTCCCGTTGCCGCCATTGCACCGAATGTCCGACCGTGGAATGATTGTTTAAAAGTTAAGATATGATGCTTGCCTGTATGTTTACGTGCAAGTTTAATCGCCGCTTCATTCGCTTCGGCTCCGCTATTACAAAATAAAGCATACGACAAATCCGTGTCTTTCGTTAACGATTCTGCGAGCTTTTCTTGCTCTGGACTTTCGAATAGATTCGAAATATGCCAAAGTTTCTCACTCTGTTCTTGCAATGCCTTGACGATTGCAGGATGAGCGTGTCCTAGACTAACGACTGCGATGCCGCTTGTAAAGTCCAAATACTCCTTCCCCTTATCATCTGTTACTACGGTACCTTGCCCTTTGACTAGATGCACCGCACGTCTTGCATAGTTGTTGAATAAAGAAGTCACGCGATTGCCCCCTCATTGGTAATGACCGTGCCGTTTAGTTTTTGACACACAATCTTTACAGATGGAATTCCCGCCTCAAGGCAATCAATCGCTGCCATTACTTTAGGAATCATTCCTCCGTAAATATCTTCTGTTTTAATCCACCCATAGATAGCTTGTGGTTCCACTTCTGTTTGAGGTTGATCTTGAATTCGGATACCTGATGTATCTGTCACCAGTAATAAACTTTCCGCTTCGACAGCTAATGCGATTCGACTCGCCACTGTATCTGCATTAACGTTCAATGGTTCTCCTGATTCCGTCTTACCGACACAAGAGATGACGGGAGTAATACCTGCATCCAATAATGTATCCAAAATTTCTGTTTCAACAGATTTAATTTTCCCCACGTAGCCATACGTATCAAAATCAAGCAAATCACACGTAAATAAGTTTGCATCATATCCACTTAGCCCAACCGCCTTGACTCCTTCTTGATTGAAACGATGAACGAGCGAAGGATTCACTTGACCAATCATAATCGATTGAACAATACCGATTGCTTCAGCGGATGTCACACGAAATCCATTCACCACGGACGAAGTGACTCCACGATCTGCAAGCTCTTGATTGATACTTGGTCCCCCACCATGAACAATAATTACTTGAATTCCGTCTTGTTGTAACTTTTTCACACACTGGAAAAAGGTATCGCTTAATTCATCTAACATACTGCCACCTAGTTTTATTACTTGTCGTTTACGTACGATATGTTGCGTTGATTTGGACGTAGTCATATGTTAAATCGCACCCCCATGCCATTCCCTTACCAGTTCCCTGGTTTAATTCTATTGCAAATTTAACTTCATGCTGCTTTAGATAAATTAATAACTTTTCTTCTGAAAACGGAATTGGTTCGCCACCTTCTACTACTACCGTGTCACCAATAGAGATCTTGATGTCTTCCGGATCTATTGTGGCTCCACTATATCCAACTGCCGCAATAATTCTACCCCAGTTTGCGTCACAGCCAAATACTGCCGTCTTAACAAGCGGTGATCCTACAACGGATTTTGCAATTTGACGGGCTTGTTCATCGGAAACTGCACCTGTTACTTTCGCTTCAATCAGCTTTGTAGCACCTTCTCCGTCTTTTGCGATCATTTTTGCCAAATCACGTGATACAGCATGCAATGCATCAACAAATGACTGCCACTCAGGATGATCTGGCGTTAATGTGCGATTGCCTGCAAGACCATTCGCCATGACAAGTACCATATCATTCGTCGATGTATCACCGTCTACTGTAATGGAGTTAAACGTAACATCAGTTATTTCTTTTAATGCTGTCTGTAAATGTTCAGATTCGATAGTAGCATCGGTTGTGATGAAGCCTAGCATCGTCGCCATATTTGGTTCGATCATACCTGAACCTTTGGCTACACCTGCTACTACTACTTCACGCTCATCGATTACTGTCGCATATGCTGTATTTTTTGTTACAGTATCCGTTGTCAAAATCGCTTGCGAAAATTGAATGGAACCTTCAAGTGTATCCATTGGTTGAAGCTTTTCTATGCCTGAAAGTAAAGGCACCATATTCATTTGTTCACCGATTACACCTGTTGAAGCAATTCCTACGAGATTGGATTCAATCCCCAAATGCTCAGCAGTTTTTTGTTGCATAGTCATAGCATCTAGCATGCCTTGCTTACCTGTACATGCATTCGCATTACCTGAATTAATAACAATCGCCTGCATCTTTTGTGTTTCATAGACGACTTTCTTTGTGACTTGAAGTGGAGCTGCCTGGATTACATTCGTTGTAAAGACACCTGCAACACTCGCTGGCACTTCGCTGACCAATAGAGCCAAATCATTTTTCTTATGTTTTAGCCCACAGTGAATCCCGACTGCCTTAAATCCTTTTGGTGAGATAATATTTTTACGCGAGATGCGCTTCATGCTTTCGATAGTTTCCATAGTAGTGCTCCCCCTCAATTCTTGTGTACAAATTAATAGTTCAAATCCACAATGGAATGATATCGATTCCTGTTTTTTCATCAAGTCCATATTGGATATTCATGTTTTGAATTGCTTGTCCAGCAGCACCTTTTACGACATTATCAATAACTGCTATAATCGTTGCCTGATTTGTACGTGGATCTACTTTGACATGTATATCGCAATAGTTGGAGCCATATACCTGTTTCGTGCTAATTCTTTGTACATCTGTCAAAACACGAACGAACGGACTATCTTTATACGTTTCTTGCAAACAGTTTACGAGTTGTTCTTCAGTTACTTGTCCATTCACTTTTGCATAACTTGTAGTCATGATCCCTCTTGTCATAGGTACGAGATGCGTAGTAAACATAATTGGTTCCGGCTGATCAGCGAATATATTCATTGCCTGTTCAATTTCCGGAATATGTTGATGCTGATGAATCTTATAGATAGAGAAGTTTTCATTTGTTTCACTGAAATGTGTTGCCTGACTTGGTTTATTGCCCGCACCAGATACTCCACTTTTCGCATCGATAATTAATTGACTTCCATCGATTAGTTTATTTTTCAGCAACGGCAGTAAAGATAGAAGAACCGCTGTTGGGTAACAACCCGGATTCGCAATCACTTCTGCATCAGCAATTTCATTCTTATTCCATTCAGGAAGCCCATATACACTCTTCTGCAAATAATCAAGCGGAGGTGCATCTTTTTGATACCATTGCTCAAATGTGGCTTGATCTTTCAAGCGAAAATCTCCTGACAAATCAATTAATTTCGCGCCTGCCCCTACTAGCGGAGGAAGTAATGTGGTCGTAACGCCAGCTGGTGTACTGAAAAACACAGTGTCAAGTTTACTAATATGTTCCGGTTCAATAGCTTTCATCTTCTGATCGTGAATTTTCACGAGATGCGGATATTTTTGAGAAAAGATAGTCCCCACTTCTGAGGAAGTGAATAAATCAATTTGTTCAATTTCCGGATGGTTTTGCAGTAACCGAATCAATTCTAGGCCACCATATCCAGACGCTCCTACGATTCCAACCTTCAACGCCATCACCTCATTATTCATTAAACATAAGTATACGTATGTATAATTATAAAGTCAACTGTATTTTTATTTATTAACAGTCAATTTACACATCTCTTTTTTTCCATATAGAAAAGCTACAACTTCACCTGTACTATATGTTATTATTATGGAGTGTATAATATGATGAAATGAATAATAAACTTTCGGGAGGCTATTATGGTAGATTTATTAAAGTTGTCTGGTAAAAATATTGTCATTATGGGAGTAGCAAATGAACGAAGTATTGGTTGGGGAGTAGCAAAAGCATTATTCTCAGTTGGTGCGAATGTCATTTTCACATACCGTAAAGATCGCTCTCGTGATAAATTAGAAAAAGCTTTAGCTAAAAGTGAATTTACAGCTACACAAATCGTGCAGTGTGATGTGAATAGTGATGAAAGCATCGAGCAAGCTTTCAAATCGATTGGCGAACAAGTTGGTGTTATTCATGGCGTAGTCCACTCTATCGCATTTGCACATCAACAAGACTTGCATAATCCATTTGTGGAAACGACTCGTGAAGGATATGCATTCGCACAAGATTCCAGTGCTTATTCATTAGTTGCGGCAGCACGTGAAGCCCGCCATTATATGACTGAAGGCGGAGCGATCATTACGATGAGTTATTTAGGAGCGGAACGAGTTCTTGAAGGTTATAACGTAATGGGTGTTGCAAAAGCAGCTCTTGAAGCTTCTGTACGCTACTTGGCATCTGAGCTAGGTGAACAAAATATTCGTGTCAATGCAATCTCTGCTGGAGCAGTTCGCACATTGTCCGCAAAAGGTGTTCCTTCCTTTAATACCATCCTTAGTCAAATTGAGGAACGCGCGCCACTAAAACGCAACGTCAAACCTGAAGAAGTTTCAGATATGACAGTAGCAATGCTAAGTAATTTGTCGAGCGGTGTGACAGGCGAAGTCATCTATGTCGATGCTGGCTACCACATTATGGGGTAATCTTATGAAGGATTCTCTTAGGAGAATCCTTTTTTATGGCCACTTTTATTATTGTAGAATTAATTATCTAAATACATACGCTTTTCTAAGTACTTCAGGAGGAATACCAAATGAATAGATTTACAAAATTTGATACGTTCAAATTGGGGCTGACGATGTTTGCTCTATTTTTCGGTGCAGGAAATATGATTTTTCCACCGCTGCTAGGTCAACTAGCAGGAACACAAACTTGGATCACACTGGCTGGTTTTTTAATAACAGGAGTCGGCCTTCCCTATCTTGGCATAATTGCAGTCACTATGAGTGGCAATCAATTAAGTGATTTAGCTGGAAGAGCATCACCTGTATTCGCCATGATTTTTCCATTGGTTGTATATTTAGCACTCGGACCGTTCTTCGGTGTTCCGCGTACAGCGACTGTTTCGTTCGAAATTGCCGTTTCTTCATTTGTACCGGATTCGTATTCTAGGTTAGCATTGGCACTCTTCTCCATTGTATTTTTTGCAGTAACAATTTGGCTATCACTTAAGCCGAATAAAATAGTCGATCGTTTCGGAAGTATATTAACTCCGATATTGCTAGCTATCGTAATGTTTATTGTCGTGATTGGTATGATCAATCCAGTAGGCAAAGCGGGCGCACCGCAAGGATCTTATGCAGAAGATTACTTTTACAAAGGATTTATAGAAGGGTATGGAACAATGGACGCAATGGCAGCGCTAGTCTTTGCCATTATCGTCATTAATGCCGTGAAGGCGAAAGGGATTACAGATAGAAAGGCGATAACTTCTATTACGATGAAAGCTGGATCCATAGCAGTTATCGGACTGAGTTTTGTCTATGCTGGATTGGCCTATTTAGGGATGACGAGCCGCTCTGTAGCAGAAGGCGCCACGAACGGCGGAGATATTTTAGCAAAACTTGCATATGCCTTGATGGGGAATAACGGTTTATACTTACTTGGACTTGCAGTGACATTAGCTTGCTTAACGACTTCGGTTGGATTGACGACTGCTAGTGCGACCTATCTTTCTAAAGTCGCGCCTAAGATTTCCTATACAACGTTCGTCTTTATTATTTGTTCGTTTTCTGTGTTAGTTGCGAATGTCGGTCTCACGCAATTGCTTGCAGTAATGATTCCAGTATTAGGTGGAGTTTATCCTCTAGCCATAGTCTTAATTACTTTTAGATTGTTACATCCGTTATTCAAAGGCTATCATGAAGTATATAATTATGGTTTACTAGCAGCAGGTCTTATTGGATTCTTTGATGTGTTACGAGCATTTAATATCGATCTGGTACCGGTTACATATATATTGGAATTCTTACCTTTATATGAGCAAGGCGTTGGATGGATGTTGCCTGCAGTTATGTTTGGTGCAATAGGTTTTATTGTCGCTTCCGTTCAAGGTAAGCCTCGCGTTGAATAGTAAAAAGCCTGCGGACATTCCGCAGGCTTTTTATATGCTTATTACATTTCTTTCATCAATCCCTTATTCCCTTTTGTAATAATGGATTCATAATCGATGTATTCATAGATGTCTTCTTCCATGTGGTCGCTGAAGTTTTTGAGTTCGCCTACTGTCAGGTCCTCGATCGCTTTATTTTCCTGTTCACAATAAATGATGATTTTACCGACGATTTCATGCGCGTCGCGGAATGGCGTACCTTTTGCGACTAAGTAGTCCGCCACTTCTGTCGCATTCAAGAATCCACCTTTAATTGCAGCTTTCATATGCTCTGCATTTACTTGTAGAGTGTCGATCATTTTAGACATAATTTCTAAGCAGTCAAGAACAGTATCCAATGCATCAAAGAATTGTTCTTTGTCTTCCTGCATGTCTTTATTATATGTTAATGGCAAACCCTTCAACGTCGTCAGTAAAGCGAATAAAGAACCATATACTCGTCCTGTTTTACCACGGATCAGTTCTGCCGCATCTGGATTTTTCTTCTGAGGCATTATACTACTTCCTGTTGAGTAAGCATCTGAAATCGTGATAAAGCGGAACTCTTGGCTACTCCAAAGAATAAGCTCTTCACTCAATCTACTCATGTGCATCATGATTAACGAGAAGTCGGACATCAATTCTATTAAATAGTCACGATCGCTGACACCGTCTAGAAAGTTATCTACCGGCTTATCGAACCCTAGTAATGAGGTCGTCACTTGGCGATCAATATCATGCGTCGTACCGGCAAGTGCACCACAGCCAAGTGGATTTTCATTCAAAATCTCGGCCGCATTTTGCACACGTTTTTTATCGCGTTTGAACATTTGTGCATAAGCACCTAGATGATGTCCGAAAGTGACGACCTGCGCGCGTTGCAAATGTGTGTAGCCCGGCATAATAACGTTGTTTGCTCTTCCCTTCGCTTCAAGTGAATCAATTAAGACTTGCAGCGCATCCATCACGACAGAAGTTTGATTTCTAGCATACTGTCTCATATCGACTGCTACTTGATCGTTTCGGCTGCGGGCTGTATGCAATTTCTTACCCGTCTCCCCTACTCGCTCTGTGAGATTCATTTCAATAAACGAATGAATATCTTCATAATTGCCTTCGATTTGCAATTCACCCGATTCGATATCCGCCAAAATCGACTGCAAACCATCCACTAGCAATTCACCTTCTTCAGGTGACAATAAATCTGAATGAACTTGCATCGTTACGTGTGCGATACTACCTGCGATATCCTCTCTATATAAACGATAATCAACGGGTAAAGAGCTATTAAATTTCTCCATGATTTCATCTGCTTTACTACTAAAACGACCGCCCCAAAGCTTCATTATTCATCAAACCTCTCAATTCGTATTTTTATACGTATCATTGTATAGAAATTATGTTCATCATGATCTTGTATCTTTTCTATTCTTTTATTTTGACACAGTAGACGACATTTTTCTACTCTGAGTAATGTAGTACATTCTTGCATAAACCGTATAGCTATGGGATAATTATTGAACTACAAATGAATGAGTGATGACAATGAGAAACTTTGTCCCAATCCAACAATTAAAATCATGTATGACCTCGCCCAAATTAAGCGAGGTTTTTTTGTTGCTTCGAGGAAACACTGTTAGAGGAGGGAAACATTTATGACCATTCAAGTACGTGAGCATTCCACTTCTGCGATTATGGCTATCTGGATCAGTTTATTGAGTAATGTGATTTTGACTATATTAAAACTGGTCGTCGGATTTGTTTTTAGAAGTCCGGTTTTACTTGCGGATGGCTTTCACAACGCAGGTGATGTGGTAGCTTCTGCAGCCGCACTGACTTCCATGCAAATTTCAAAACGTCCTGCAGATGAAGATCATCCATATGGACACGGCAAAGCGGAAGTCATTGGTTCAAGCATAGTCGCTATTATTTTAGGGTTAGCTGCAATCTATATTGCTTTCGAAGCGATCATGGCCTTATTTGAAGATCCTGCAACAGCAAGTAGGATCGCCTTACTCACCGCGTTCGTGTCATTAATTTGGAAGTATATACTCTATATTTATACAATACGTATAGGTAAAGCAGAAAACAGTAAAGGGCTAATTGCGACGGCATATGACCACTTAGCTGATGTTTATGCTTCACTTGCTGCAGTAGTAGGTATTGGACTTGCCTTAATCGGAGATGCTTACGAATGGCCGCTACTCACGTATGGAGATCCCATCGCGGGTATTATTGTCTCTATTCTGGTCTTTAAAATCGCTATGGAGATCGGTAAAGAGAGTATTGATATATTGATGGAAAAAAGCGTCTGTGATGAGCGTTTAATCGCGTTTGAAGAATTGATTCATTCCATTCCGGAAGTAAAACGAATTGATCGCTTGCGCGCAAGAGAACATGGACATTATGTATTGGTTGATATTCGAATCGGTATTAATGGTGATTTGACGATACAAGAAGGCCATATTATCTCGAGTAGATTACGTAATTTGATCATGGCGAAAAATGAAGACGTGGATGAAGTATTAATTCACTTAAATCCGTGGTATCCCGAAAAACAATCCGGTATACTTACTAACGAGGAGTGAATAAAATGAGTACAGTAACAATCAAAACAATAGAAGTATGTGTAAAGGAAACAGAGGAAACCGTACGCTTTGCAGATGAGCGTTTTTTACAAGAACCCATCTCTTATTTGAAATCGAATATAGCTGAATTTCTTTTTGTCGAGTCCCCTGACTTCGATGAGATCAAAGTGGATTCGCTGGCACTTGAAGTAGATGACATTTTCAAAACGTATATGGCATTATTTGGTTTGCAAGGTAAGAAAAAAGAAGGCGAAACTATTCGTACATTTATTGAGGAAAAACTTCAGCATAATCTACATGGCTTTAGTATTTCTTTTTCCGACAATGAAGGCTTCTGGGAATTAAATATTCCGCTTGATTCTCTCAAAGGGTTTGATGAGACGATGCCTATTCAAGATGCACTACAACTTCTGTTTGAAGTACTTGGCGATTTGCATAAAATGAGAGCAAATAACTAATGGCTTCGCAATTTATATATACGTATATTCGGCACCGCGATGAAAAGGAATTATGTCGAATGGAAATGCGAGCGTTTTTCGGTTATGACGTAGAAGACAACGTGATTATAAGTGATATTGGCGTTGATCCGTCACGAAGCCCGTTCATACAAACGCGACTCGAAATCTTACTGGATGCAGACAGTTTAGAAATGCTGGCAGACAAAGCTTCTAAGCTGGAGACCGATCAATTATTTAAGACCGTCTGCTTGAATGATATGACGCTATCAACGACAGCTAAAATTGGTCATGACACGCGTCGTGAAATTGAGCGTACAATTGGATTGCAGATCAAAGGCGAGCCTGAACTTGACCATCCTGAAGTATTCATCGGGATTATGCAATTAGACGGTCGTTGGTACGCAGGAAATGTGCTTTACAGTTCTTCTGACTGGCATGTTCACCAGCAGAAGCCCCACATGTATTCCACTGCGCTTGGTACACGTCTCGCTAGAGCTGCCGTCAATATTGCAGTACCGCACCCTGAAGGGAAACGCGTCATCGATCCTTGCTGTGGAATCGGCACTGTCCTTGTTGAAGCATTATCTATGGGAATCCCTATTGAAGGTCGCGATATTAATCCGCTTGTCGTCTATGGCTCAAGGAAAAACATCGACTACTTCAATTTAGAAGGCAATGTCACAATAGGTCCAATTGCTGAAGTTGACGAAGAATACGATGTGGCTATTATCGATATGCCGTATAATTTATTTACGCATATTACAGCAGGTGGCCAACTCGAAATTTTGAAAGAAGCTCGACGCTTTGCCAAACGCTGTTTAATTATTACGATTGAAAATATGGATGAAATGCTCGAAATTGCTGGATTTGAGATAGCGGATCGTTGCCTTGCACATAAAGGTACGTTTTCGCGTGAAGTTGTCCTATGTAAATAATGAAAGACGAGTGAGTTTTTCTCTCACTCGTCTTTTTCATTGTGTATAACTATTTTCTGAAATATGATAAAGACAGATTGGAGGTACGATTATGAAACGTTTTATATCAGCAATTATAGCCGCTATCTTTTTCGCAATTATTTATTCAGCCATTTCCTATGTACCTGAATCACAGCGCGAACCGAATACCTATTATTTTGGGTACGCTGAAACAATGGTATTTGTCATGTTATACGCAGGGCCTATCTTTTTACTGATTGGAATTCCGCTATCTATCATGATTGATAAATTAATGAAAAATAAAAAGTCGCAGTATGTAAAGAAGCTAGTTTTCTATTCAGTGGCTGGTCTTCTAATTGGCGCATTATTCCCTCTGATTCTACTGCCCGGACTGAATTCCGTGTCGCTGATTGTCTTATATGCCGGTATTGGTCTCATGGCAGCAAATATTTATTTTCACACATTACTCTTATTGCCTCCACGTAATAACATTTCAATAAATAAGGAGACATAATACGATTCGTTTACGTATACAAAAACAGTAAAGAAAATGTAATAGTTTCTACTGACTTGGATATCCTACTTATATTTTTTATTGGAAGAGTGTGAATTTTGTAAAATAGGGGAAACAAAAGTATCAGAGCATTTATTTATCACGTCATTCTTTTTTACAGTGAGCTCTTATTACTATCGAAGGAGTGAAGTCTATGTTTATTAGTATTATGAAGCTTTTGAGTGTCCTCTATCTATGGACATGGTTCGTCTGGCCGTTCGTTTTTGTTATTTCTATAATTTATGCGATCAAGGAGCTCGTGCAGGAAGAACCTGCATTTATGAAGCCGGCCATTATTGCGTCGGTATCCTTGCTAATCATCCTCTCAGGAATCGCATCCCCTGCCTTGTTTTTATGAGTCTTTGAAAAGAAGCGATCGAAGTTATGGTTTTATGACTTCGATCACTTTTTTGTTCTTATTTTTTGATATGGAAAATGTGCATCAACTGGAGCTTCCATCCCCACGCAAACACTATTTAGTGCTCCTCTTCCAATACTCCCAACCAACACAAAAAAAGGATGCCCAGTTAGGACATCCTTTTAAATAGTACTTATTTAGTCAATGACACCGTATAATCCGCAAGCAAACGTGCTCCGTAGCCCGTTGCTGACTTCGTATAATACCCCTTTGACTTCTGCTTATCCATAACGCCGGCCATGTCGACATGCAACCAGTTGTTCTTCGGTGCGAACTTACGCAAGAAGAGACCAGCTGTGATCGAACCTGCCACAGTTAGAGAACTCATATTGTTGCAATCTGCATAGGCGCTATCAAGTGTTTCTTCATACTCATCAATTAAAGGAAGTGGCCAAACGAAGTCACCGTTTTGATCGCCAATTTTTTTCATTTTATTAGACAACTCTTCGTCACCAAACACTCCGCCTACTTCCGTACCAAGCGCTGCCACAACTGCGCCAGTCAATGTAGCGATATCCACAGTGTAGTCTGCGTTTAATTCACCTGCGCGAATCAATCCGTCAGCTAAAATCAAACGGCCTTCTGCATCGGTATTACCGACCTGTACGCTAATACCATTCTTGTATTGAATCACTTCTCCCGGCATAACAGCATCAGGTCCAGGTGTATTCTCAACCATTGGAATCAGCACGACAACATTCACTTTTGCATCTGAATGAGCTAGAAGTGATAAGGCACCGCTCACAGCAGCTGATCCGCCCATATCCATACGCATATCACTGTCGTCACGTCCGCCTTTCAAGCTAATACCACCCGAATCATACGTTACGCCTTTTCCGACAAGAGCAACAAGTGGCTTTGATGCATCCGTCTGCAAAGTCAGTTCTACGAATGAAGGCTCGTATTTACTACCGCGGCATACCGTTAATACACCATTCATTTCGCGTTCTTCAATTTCTTTTTTACCAAGAACATCGATTTTCACTTTTGTCCCTTTGAAATGATCTTTTAATACTTCTGGGTATGTCTCTGGATTGAGCACATTGGAAAGTTCATTCATTAAGTCACGAGAAAATGCCATAGCTGCTGCACGCACTTCTCCTGATTTGACTGCTTCTTTGTCTGCACCTTTAACATCTAACGTAGTGACAGGGTCCGCTTTTTTAGATTGATAGCGGTCAAAGTTGTAGGCACCAAGATGCCATCCTTCGACGAAAGCTGTGACTGCTTCATCTTGAGACGACCACTTATGTCCTAGCTGATCTGCTTGAATCGAGGCAGAATCTACTTTTTGTGCCGCAAGACTGCGAGAAATTTCACCTGCAATACAGCGAATTGCATCTGCTGTTTTCCATTCTTTATTTTTTATAACGACTAGCTGTTTTCCATCATGTACAAACGTGGAAAATCCTCCAGCTTGATTGTCGACAAATTGTTTCACCAACAGGTTCTTCGTTATTTGTGCATCAGTTGCGAATAAAATTTCTACATTAATTTTCATAGTCATAATAGCTCCCTTCACTATTTCGGTTTCCTAAATAGTTTATCACTTTTTACCTGATAGCGCTAAGAAGAGAGTTGCCAGCGGTCCTAAAAACAAAGAAAGTATAAACCAGTTCAATCCACTTCTATTTTTCCCTTGCGCTAATACTGCATTAATTAAAGCTAACGTGCCCCATCCTACAAAATATCCTTCATTCATTTTTCATCACTCCGTTATCTAGTTGTATAGTATGTATACGATATACCTAACAGGTTGGTTTCATTTGTAGCTTTTAACGCAAAAAAGGAACATCCATGATGTCCCTAGTGTTTCTCATAGCTTTATTAGCTCCCTATTGATGTAGGGGCACTATCATCAGTCGCATTTTTGAAATTCTGATTACCGACTTTTGCTCGTACTTCTTCTTCTGTTAACGGCGGTGGAATTTCGTGTTCTGCCAACTCTCTGCTTTCAAGTGGAATTTCAATGTTCTCCATGGCAGCATTCTTCGCATCCATTTCGCGCCCATATTGCTCACGTTGCTCTGCAGTCGTTTGTTGTTCTTTTGATAAATCAGCCATTTCATCACCTCAATCGTACATTTTTACTTATCTTTCCCGTTATTTGTTATACTAAACCTATTAAGTGTAGAGGAAGGAGAGGTACTACGTGACAACGATTTTAGTAGATGCGGATGGCTGTCCAGTAATCAACGAAACGATTGCGATTGCTAAAGAGTACGACCTACCTTGTGTGTTAATATGTGACACTGCACATGAAATGCACCGGGAAGGCGCAGAAACAATTACTGTTTCCAAAGGTGCCGACGCAGTCGATTTTGTATTGGTGAACCGTATAAAAAAAGGGGATATCGTCGTCACTCAAGACTACGGATTGGCCGCTATGGCATTGGCCAAACAAGGATTACCACTTGACCAGAACGGTAGATGGTATACAAATGACAATATTGATCAATTACTCGCGGCACGTCATAAAGCTCAGAAAATCCGCCGGGCAGGAGGTCGTTTACGAGGTCCCAAAAAACGAACTGCTGAGCAGAATGAAGGATTCATTACTAGTTTGCGTGAATTATGTAAAACCATTCAACCTTAAATTAGACCATATTATACAACAAGAGATCGCAAAGAGTACTTGCGATCTCTTGTTGTATAATCTTTACGGCTTTATGAGAATAACTAAAACATCAGAGTCTTCTACTGCGTGTAAACTATGTCTTTCTAACGGTACCATATGCAAGACATTATCTGGTGTGACATCCACCGGCTCGCCTTCCACTATGAACCGTACCTTTCCTTTACGCACGATGATGAATACTTCTTTATTCGCATCATGCTCAGCTACTTCCTCTCCTGTACGCAATTGAATATTCATAAAAGTTGCATTGTCGACATTCGCTACTTTCTCCACATGCTTTTTCTTTTCAGACAGCTGATTTTTTGTGTCAATTAAATTCATCAGTCTTCTCCCCTTTCAGAATTTCTTGCATAATCAGTTCATACGACTTTAGTTTATCATGAAAGTTATATGTAATAGAAACGAGCATGATTTCTTCTGCTCCAAAATCTTGCGCTATTTGTTCCAACTGCCTACGAGCTGATTCTGGTGTCCCTACAATCATACGCTCACGGTTTAATTGAACCAACTCCCGTTCCAGTTGACTATATGGATATGCTGCTGCTTGTTTTGGTGAAGGTGTACCTTCTACTTTCATTCCTTGCTGTTGCATAATCATTAACAGATCCAATGAAGACGCAATCCAGTCTGCCTTTTCTTCCGTCTCTGCACAAAACAAAAATACTGCTACTGCTTGTTTAGGTGAAGACATAAACGCAGAAGGTTTAAAATGCTCTCGATAAAACTTCGCTGCTGCCCTTCCCCCTTCACTATTGATAAATTGTGCAAACATATAAGGTAAACCTTTTTGAGCCGCTAAACTCGCTGACTCTTTGCTCGTACCTAACATCCATACAGGTGGTGCATTATTTGTCAGTGGGGTTGCTTTCAATCCTTCATATGGATGATCCTTAGGTAATGCGTCATGAAGATACATGTGCAAGTCATCAATTTGTTGAGGATATTGATCGCGATTCAGATATTCACCGTTATTGAGAGCATAAGTAGCTCGAGGCATTCCCGCTGGTGCTCGCCCTATACCCGCATCAATTCTCCCAGGAAACAAAGCTTCTAACACTTTGAAGTTTTCCGCCACCTTATAAGGGGAATAGTGAGGTAGCATGACACCGCCTGACCCGATTCGGATAGTCGAAGTGACTGTAGCCAAATGCGCCATCAGAATTTCAGGGGATGAACCTGCTAGAGTTGGAGCATCGTGATGTTCAGACACCCAAAAGCGGCTATAGCCTAGTTCTTCGGCTTTCTTCACCAAGAAAGTAGTTTGCTGAAAAGCTTCATGGGCATCACTGCCGGATGTAATGGGAGATTGATCTAATATACTTAATTGTATCTTCAAGACAAGTCCTCCTCTTCTATTGCATATAGTTTACAAGAAGCCACGGCATAATTCACTGCTCAAGCTCGCCATCAATTTAAACGGAGGTAACCCTATGCCAATCATCCAATCTGTTAGTACAGTCAGCCCACCTGTTGATTTGCCACAGGAAGAGGCTATGACATTTGCTCGTTCTTTATTTTCGGATTCATTTAAAGATATAGACCGCTTATTACAAGTGTTTCAAAACGGTGAAATTGACTCACGACAAGTATGTATGCCATTAGAATGGTACGCGGAGCCACATGATTTCGAAACAAAAAACAACTTATATATTCAACATGCTATTTCACTTGGTAAGCAGGCGGTCGAACAATGCCTCAACAATACGACAACACTGGAGCGCCCAGTGAATGCAGCTGAAATTGACGCGATATTCTTTGTTTCAAGTAGTGGAATCGCCACACCAAGTATCGATGCACGTCTTATTAATCAATTACCATTTAGACATAATATTAAACGTATCCCTATTTGGGGCCTCGGTTGCGCAGGTGGAGCTTCGGGTATGAGCCGTGCTTTTGATTACTGTAAAGCCTATCCTGAATCAAATGTTCTCGTTCTCGCTATAGAGCTTTGCAGCTTAACATTTCAACGAGACGATGTATCAAAAAGTAACTTGGTCGGTGTATCGTTATTCTCTGATGGTGTAGCTTGCGCACTTGTTTCTGGAGAACAGACCACCGTCAAAAGCACGCGTCCGATGCCTCATATCCGTGCAACTTCTTCACGATTTATGCCTGACTCAGAGGACGTGATGGGCTGGGATATTAAAAACGACGGCTTGCATGTTGTATTTTCAAAGAGTATTCCAAACGTTATTAAGAGTTGGTTAGGACCATTTGTCCATCAATTCGTGGAAGATCATAATCTTTCAATCGAAGATGTACAGCATTTTGTTGCGCATCCTGGCGGTAAAAAAGTATTAGATGCCTATCAAAAAGCACTGGATATGGATCAAGAGCAAACTGCTACGTCGAAAAAGATACTGCAATATCATGGAAATATGTCGTCTCCTACTGTGCTCTATGTACTCAAGGATTTTATCGAGCAACAGCCTGTTAAAGGGGAATACGGTTTAATGGCAGCACTTGGACCAGGTTTCTGCGGAGAATTATTATTGTTGGAGTGGCAATAAGATGAGCAGGCTTTTCCTGTTTGTTTTTATTATCGTCGTCATTCAACGGTTAGTCGAACTGGTCGTCGCTAATCGCAACGAGAAGTGGATCCGCAATCAAGGTGCAATAGAAATCGGTGCGTCTCACTATAAATGGATGGTTTTAATGCATACTGCATTTTTCATTTCCTTGCTAGTTGAAGTTCTAGTATTCGACCGTCTACTATCGCCATTCTGGAGCATCTTACTCGTAGTCTTCCTATTGATGCAAGTTCTGCGTGTGTGGTGTTTGGCATCTTTAGGAAAGTTCTGGAACACTAAAATTCTTATTTTACCTGGAGCGAATGTACAGAAAAAAGGACCTTATCGCTGGATCCGCCACCCGAACTATGTCATTGTAACAACCGAACTAATTGTATTGCCTTTACTATTCAGTGCGTACTTCACGGCGGGACTGTTTCTATTGCTGAATGTCTGGATGCTGTCCGTCCGGATTCCTACTGAAGAACGCGCACTACGAGAACTGACAAATTATAATGAAGTGTTTTAATGAAAAAAGAATGAAGACAAATCCTTGATAACGAGGACTTGTTTTCATTCTTTTCATTTTCTTCATTAATGTTTGCCCATAAAAACACGTAGGTAGTTGACCATAAGTGTCACATAATATCATGATGTCATGTGACTTAATCAGTCTTTATTTTATTCCAAAATTGCAATATTAAGTTAGCCACTTAGATAAAATCCAGTGTACGTATGAAGGGGATGTATTCTTCAATCGATATGCTCGTTTTGGAAATACTATGCTAACCTAGCTAACTCTTCTTCAAACAGAACGGATGGCTGTCGATAGTTCAAAATCTTCCTGGGCAACTGATTTAGTGTCTGGTAAATACGTTGAATAGACTCTGTGGAGTAATCAGAAATTGCTTTTCCTTTAGGAATATATCGTCTGAGAAGACCATTGTGTCGCTCGTTAGATCCTCTTTCATACGGTGCGTATGGACGAGCGAAATAGACGTCTGTGACACCTTGAAGACTCTTTGTCAGATTAGAAAACTCGCTGCCGTTATCCGACGTAATCGTTTTAAACACTTGAGAAAACAGCTCGCCAAAATCCTGTCGTAGCTGATTGATCGCAAAGTCCACTGAATCATGATCTTGATCATCTAGGAGGATGGCATAATAGTTTCTCGTTTTACGTTCAACAAGCGTCAATAACGCGTTGTCATCAGACTTTTGTCCTTCTACTGTATCAATTTCCCAATGACCGAATTCTTGACGGTTATCAATTTCAATAGGACGTTCAGCGATACTCATTCCCAGAATACGACAGTTTCTTCGGATGCGTTTCACTTTGGTGTTCCGTCTCAGTTTCATCGGCAAGTCTATGTTTCGCACGCGTAATACGTCTAAATCAATGTAGTTATAAAGGGTTTTCATGGACACAGTAGGTCGGTCTTTCCACTCTTCTTGACGGCTTGTAAACCCGACGACTGCATCTGGTGACCAGTCTTGATTTAAGATTTTGTCACACGCGAAATTGACAAATTCATTGGCTATAAGCAACTTACTTTTTGCGCCACACTGAAGTCGATTTCGTTCATATATCGCCTGTCCGGTTTCAGCGAAATAGGCAGTATAGGATGTGCGCCCAGTTTTGAGCTGGGTAGTAGTTCCACGCTTTAATTCATTAGCGATGGTTTGATGAACGCGTCCTAAGCGCCTACCGATCTCACGGTTGGTGTGCCCTTCCTTGTGAAGCGCTTCGATTTGACCGCGCTCAAAAGCTGACAGGTGTTTATTTTTACGGTTTTGTATGGTATTCTCAAGTTGTGCCACTATAAAACTTCCTCTCATTGTTTGTCTCGTAACTTCAATGATACACGAAATTTTATAGTGGCATTTTTTTATTTGAATTTAGATGGCTAACTTGATTGTACAATTGGCCTCTTTATTTTATTCACAAGCTCGTCCATCTTTATTGCCATCCATCTGTTCTTTATATGCCGGGTGACCTTTTTTAACGCCCTTCGGATATACTTGACGGAGCTCTGTACAGTTCTTGAAGTCCTGCGTTTCACCGTATACAGGGATCTTCACAGAATCTGCAGGATATTTTTCACTGTCAAAACCTCGGTCTGTGGCGTAGTCTTCCAACGTCCAAATTCCGATACCTGACTTTTTCGCTTGTTGCTCGGCTTTTTCAAACGCATCAAAATGCCGTGTATTCGGTGGATACACATAAGCGACTCTTGCCAATCCTTCTTTCAATAACTGTTCTTGTACACTCTTGCCGTCTACGTAAATATACGCCAATAATCTGTCGTATTTATCATATTTCCCACCTACATCAAACTCGATTTCGAGCTGACCTTTTTGCAATAGTTCCTGATTCCGAACCTTTGATTGTTGTCCATACGGCTGCTTGCCAAGACGTGGATGATTTGTTTCAGGTGTATCAATTAATAAATACCGCACATTTTGTTCTTTACCCTCGTACATGATTTTGATCGTATCGCCATCAATTGTTTTAACTAGTTCGACAGGAATTAAACCTTGACGACTCGGTTCTTTTTCTTCATCGTCAAATAGCTCTGGGAAATATATAGCTACAATCGCAATTCCTACTGCGATTAAGAATGAAGTAATCATTTTCTTACGTTTATTTTGTGCCGTTTTTTGCGTTGTTTTGTTATTCATCAGAACCTCTTTTCTATAAGCTAAAACCTAAAAAGGCCAAGCCTATTCCTACTGTGAACGTTACTAGTGTATAACCGACCGCTCGAATCTTCTGACCTTCAGTCCAGTACGTCCAGATTTCTTTCATTAAGGTAGAATAGGTCGTTAAAGCACCTGCTACACCAGTAGCCCAAAATAACGTCCAACCGTATGAAAGGTTTGAACCGATGATCCAACCGATGAAGAAACTGCCAACAAAATTAACAAGTAGTGTTCCATACGGTAAACGGTCACGATTGAGCTTGGAGGATATCTCGAAACGTAAAAGCGCTCCTATAAATCCGCCACAACTTACTGCGATAAGATGCCAGATTACGACGATCGCCTCCTAGCCAATAAAAATCCAAGCGCCGCCATAGCTAATCCACCTACAACACTACTACTTACGTAGACACCTGCAAGTACATGAAATCCATCACGTAGCAATTCAACGGTTTCTACACTGACTGCGGAAAACGTCGTGAATGCGCCGAAAAATCCTGTAGTTATAACTGTCACTGCTAGAGGGCTAAGACTTCCTACAAGACGTGCACGTTCCACAATATAGCAAAGGATAAACGTCCCTATCATGTTGATCGTGAAGGTCGCCACAGGAAAAGAACCGCTGATGATCAATAGCTGACCAATCAGCAGTCTTGTGCTTGCTCCAATAGCTCCAGCCACGCCTATGTACAGTCTTTCACGACCGGCATTCATTCGATAATATATCCAAGAGAATGCAGCACATTATTGATGAATGATTGTGTATATAAATAGACCCCTTCTTGTTCAGGTGCCTGGATGACGTCGTGTTGAACGTCTTTCCATCGCTTCCATTGAAGTTCGGATAAATTTTGTGCGAATGCCCATTTACGTGTGTAATCGGTATTGGTGATTTGATCTGCTTCTCCTGTATGAAGTAACATAGGTACATCTTGAATGATTAAATCTGGTTGCAAGACGGATTTCATCAGTGTTTGCAACTCGCGATACCAACCACCCGTAACGATCGGTACATACATCGGATCTTCCGCATATTGCTCCAAGAATTCGGGATTACGCGATAAAAGTTCGGGTGTAATTTCATGATCCAACGTCATCGATTGAGACCATTTCGTAAACATTTTCGCACGAATGGGCGGATGATGTTCTAGATGTAGCCAAGGTGATGTACAGATCACTCCAGCGCATTCAATTCGTTCCATTTGCAATAAACGAAGTAAAAATGTTGCGCCTAATCCATGTCCAAATAAAAACACAGGTAGATTATCATCTAAACCACTACGAATCATTTTCTTGATAAATCTGCGATAATCCTTAAATGCTTCAGCATGTACTTCTACGCTTTCTTTACCATGACCCGGTAAGTCTCCTGCTACAACATGGAAACCATCGCTTTGAAATTTCTGTATGAGCCACGCATATCTTCTATGATGTTCATAAGCGTTATGTACAAGTACAATAACACCTTTCGCCTTACCTTCTGCTTCCCATTTCCACAAAGATATCACTCCTAATCAGACTATCTTATTCTATCTATTTCATTCTTATGTTTCGCAATAACTAAATGTTTGTTAGGATAAATTATACATGATTATTTAGAAAAGAGGAGATTTGATTGATTTATCCATACGAAGGTAAATTACCAAAAATTGACCCATCCGTTTATATTGCTGACTACGTAACGATTTCCGGTGATGTAACGATTGGACCGGAGTCATCTATATGGTTCAACACGGTAATCCGTGGGGATGTATCCCCTACTATTATTGGCAAAAAAGTAAATGTGCAAGATTTCTGCTGTTTACATCAAAGCCCAAAATTCCCACTAATTCTTGAAGATGACGTGACAATTGGTCATAAAGCGATGTTGCATAGTTGTACGATCAAAACTGGAGCACTTGTCGGTATGGGCGCCACCGTACTCGATGGAGCTGAAGTAGGTGAAGGTGCTTTCATCGGTGCTGGTAGTTTAGTGACGCCTGGCAAGAAAATTCCACCGAACACTTTAGCCCTTGGTTCACCGGCACGTGTTGTCCGTGAATTGACTGATGAAGATCGCGCAGACATGACAAGAATCGTAAATGAGTATGCACGTAAAGGTCAATTATATAAAGCGTTACAAGAAAAGAATTAATCGTGGCGCCCGTGACAAGCGGACGCCTTGTCAAGTACATCCCTTTATATAATACATACTTCATTAACATATCATAGATTAACAGACGGTTCGCATGGCCCGCCTTTTAAACTCATAAGAAGTTTACTTGCTGTAATCTAATTAATTACAAGTTTTCACTATATATATGACTTAGGATTGACCCGAAATGTTTCTACTACTTAAAAAACCAGTAATTTACATGTATTTTTAGAAACAAAAAAGCAGCCAAAGAGCTGCTTTTTTGTTGTACTTATTTCCAGCCTACTTCATTCATCAATTCTACAGCTTTCGGATTGTACTTGCCATAGTCTGCGAAGTCCACTTTTTGTGGTGTGAATGTACCCCATTCAGCCATTACTTCTGGTAATTTAGCTTCTTCGTTCACAGGGAACTCAAAGTTTTCTTCTGAGACTTGTTCTTGTGCTTCGGCAGTCGTTAAATACTCAATCAACTTCACTGCATTGTCTTTGTTTTTACTGTGCTTAATTAAGCCAGCTCCACTAATATTAATATGTGTTCCTGTTGTTTCTTGGTTAGGGAAGAACACGCCGATCTGGTCGAACACCTTCACATCTTCCGCTTCGTCTGAAACCGACATACGACCTACATAGTAACTATTCATAATTGCTACGTCACCAACACCTGCAACGATTGCACGTGCTTGGTCGCGGTCTCCGCCTTCAGGCTCACGCGCTAAGTTATCCGCAATTCCTTGCGCCCACTCTTTAGCCTTTTCTTCGCCATCAATTGCGATCAATGACGCCATTAATGATTGGTTATACAAGCTGTCAGATGAACGAACAAGTAATTTGTCTTTCCATTTGTCTGTTGCAAGATCTTCGTAAGTAGATAATTCTTCAGGCTTCACGCGATCTTTTGAATAGACAATCACACGTGCACGAGTAGATAATCCAATCCATTGGTTGTCTGTGTCGCGAAGCTCGGCTGGTACTGTTTTTTCAATTTCTTCAGATTCAACCGGTTGCAATAGACCTTCTTCTTTTGCAGTGTTCAAGATCCCGCCATCAACCGTGATGAATAGGTCGGCAGGTGTATTTTGCCCTTCGCGTTTTAAACGCTCCATCAATTCCGGTGCTTTTGCTTCGATCACGTTTACTTTAATGCCAGTTTGCTTTGTAAAATCTTCATAAAGAATGGCATCTACGTCATAATGTCTAGCTGTATAGACGTTTACTTCTCCATCTGTTTTCTCATCTTTTTTTGCATCTGTTGCATCTTCAGCAAGAGTTTCCTCTTTTGCTGGGTCTTCCTTTTGTTCCTCTTTATCTGAACTTGCGTTACATGCGCCCAAAATTGCTGCAAGCATTAGTAGAGCGAATGCCCATAAAAACTTTTTCAAATGTTTTTCTCCCCTTATCTTCTCACTCATCTCACCTATTATACACGGTAATGAGAATCATTTTCATCGTTAAAGTGATTGTAATACAATTCCGAGTATAAGTCGAGCTTTCATCTTTCTTTTATTTCTGTAAATATAAAAAGAGAGCCCGAAGTTTATCTGGCTCTCTCTAGTACAACGTTATAAGGTTACAGTCTCTTTATCAGAACCAACATATGATGCACAATCAATATAAATTGTCCGATCACAAATTGCGTCCACATCCGCTTGATCATGAGAGACGAATAGACACGTGATATTCGCTTTTTGCAAAATATCTCGTACTTCCATTCGAATCAACGATTTTAGATTCGTATCCAGATTACTGAATGGTTCATCCATCAACAGAATGGAGGGTGAAGGTGCCAATGCTCTGGCAAGTGCTACACGTTGCTGTTGTCCCCCACTTAGTTCATGGGGATAACGCTTTGCGAAATCACGCAATTGGACTAGTTCTAACATTTCATCCAAGCGTTCCTTTCTTTCGGCCCGCTTTAATTTATGCAAGCCAAAGCAAATGTTTTCGCTTACTGTCAGATGAGGAAATAATGCATAGTTCTGAAACACCATTCCCACACCGCGCTTTTCTGCTTCTATATACGTGTTGTCTCCTACTATGAGTCTGCTGTCGAGTTCAATACTGCCCCCCGTAGGATCTTCCAAACCTGCAAGTAATCGCAGTAATGTGCTTTTCCCGCTACCGCTCGCACCTACAATCCCGATAATCTCCCCTTTTTCAATCGTAAATGAAAAGCGATCAATAACTGGCGGCTGTTTTTTTGAATACTGAAATGATAAGTTTTGAATGTCCACGAACATATTTCTCACTTCTCCTCAAATTTCAAAATAATAATCACCGACACGATGCTTAAACAAATTAATAACAAGGAGGATGGAGCCGCTTCATAAATTCGTTCATCAATCGCGTATTGATAGGTTCGTGTCGCAAGCGTATCAAAGTTAAATGGGCGTAATAATAAAGTCAGAGGCAATTCCTTCATAATTTCAAGGAAGGCTAGAGCGAATCCAATTAAAATCGAACCACGTAATAATGGAAACTCCACTTTCCAAAACGTGTATGTTAAACCGCGCCCTAATAAGAATGATGCTTCTCGGTAAGACGGGGGAACTTTCGTATAACCCGATTCAATTGCATTAAACCCTTGTGCCATAAAACGTATAACGTATCCTGTGATCAACATAGCAATCGACATGCTTAAGACAAGTGTGCCCGATTCTACACCGAATAACTTTGGATAAATAAATGCTAGTTTCTCATCTAACGTAATAAATAACGCAAGGACACCTATTGCGACGACCGCTCCCGGTACTGCATAACCGGACGTCATAATACGCGCAAGTAAATTAGACGAAGTCGATGGATACAAGTTAATCGTACGAGCAGCCAAGATTGCAAAGAAGCTAATAATTAATGCACCGATAAAAGCAGCCAATAAACTATTGGTTATTAAACTGATAAAGTCCGAGCGCCATACTTTTTCATATGTTTTTAGTGACCAATAGATCAGTTGAACAAAAGGAATTAAAAAGGCACTCAAGAAAATAATAGAACAAGAAAGGAATGCTAGCCAAGCAGTCCAGCCACGTAACTTTTTGCGTGCGAGTGGTCTGCTCTGTGTCACGTTCGTATCATACTTCCGACCTTTGCGTAAAAAACGCTCGAGCATGAAAATCCCCAATATAATGACAAGCAACCAGGCAGCCAATCGCATAGCTGCATTGATATCATACATCCCGAACCACGTCTGGAAAATCGCCGTCGATATCGTTCGTACACCAAAGAAACTGGCTACACCATAATCACTTAATACTTCAAAGATGACTAGCATCGATCCTCCAATAATCGCAGGTCGTGCAATGGGGAGTGCCAAACGGAAAAACATTTGTATACCATTCAAACCAAGAGTTTTAGCGCTCTCAATATAGGAAGCGCTTTGTTTTTCAAAATAGTTGAGCGCAATCATATAGACATAAGGATAAAGAAATAATGTGAGAACAAAAATCGCTCCACGCAGTGACATAATCTCAATTGCGCCAGGTGTAAATTGATAATCAAAATGATTACGGAAAAACGATTGGATGACGCCCGTATAGCTTGTCATCGTGCTATATGTGTAAGCCGCTATATACGGCGGTATAGCTAAAGGTATAATTAATAGCCATTTAAACTGCTTACGAAATGGAAATTCATATGCTGCAATGATCCAAGCCAGCACCAATCCGATAGTCGTCGAGAGGATTCCGACAGAACCAACTAAAATAACTGACCCTTTTATATAGTCAGCAAGCAAAAATTCTTTAATATGTTCCCAGTTCTCGCCAGTCGGCTGGAAGAAACTTAATACCACATAAGCGACGGGCATAATAATAACGAGTGCGCCAAGCATAGTAATGATGAACCAGCTATTTGCCCGACGACGAATCTCTCTTAGCCATATAGATGTTTTCATATACGATAATACCAACTTTACTACGCACAGTGGCGGTTATGATGTTAATTAATTATAACTTGCATAATGATAGTCACTCTTAAGTATATACAATATCCGTATGCTTTCCAATGTTTTCACAAGAATTCAACAAATCTATGCTATTTATGTTCTACAAAATAAATATTCCTAAACTAATAGTTTTACAGTAAAATCCCGGTATAAAAAAATGAAGACAAACTCATTTTTTGGAGTTTGCCTTCATATAAAATACTATAGATAAAATTTACGTTAAATATTCTATACTAAGCTAGCTTCTCATTTTCTTTTCTAAAGAAACCGAAGATCCCTACTGTTTGTACGATATTCGTGAAGGCCTGCGGATCTGTTTCGTTGATAATCCGTTCCAAATCGTATAGTTCATATCTTGTGATAACAACATACAGCATATTCTTATCTTCTTTTGAGTAAGCACCTTTAGCAGGTAGTATGGTGATTCCTCGTACCATTTGACGATGGATTGCTTGTTGGAGATCGTCTGCTTTGCGTGTGATGATCATCGCGGTTACTTTTTCATGTCGCGTATGAATCATATCAATCACTGACGTCGTAACGTATAGCGCAACCATTGTGTAAAGTGCGTTTTCCGGTTCATATAAAATACCTGCGAATACGATAAGAATACCGTTTAGTAATAAAAAGTAGACACCGATTGGTTTATCCTGCATACGGGATAGAATCATCGCAACGATGTCCATTCCTCCAGTAGATGCACCTAGCTTTAAGGATATCCCTACACCGACACCCGCCAGTACTCCACCAAATACCGCATTCAGCATAATGTCATCTGATATAGATCGTAGTGGCAACAATTCAAGAAATAGTGTTGCAAACGCAACGGATAATATACTGTAAATCGTGAAACCTTTTCCTACTTTAAACCAACCAAGAATAAAGACTGGTATGTTGAAAAGCAATAATAAAACACCTGTACTGACGGTCATATCCAAGTGGTCCTTTAGAACACTGGATACTAACTGGGCTGCACCCGCAAACCCACTTGCATAGACATTTGCATTGATAAGAAAGAAATTTAATGATAGAGCCATAAGTAGCGATCCTATAATTACAACCGTCACCCGTTTTGCTTCAATGAAAAACATAGCGACCTCCTATGGTAAATAACAATTTAATGCACGAACTAGATTATATCTATTCTTGCCTCATAATGGTACCCCTAAGCAACATTTAACACAAAAACAGTCGTTTAACATGCAATTTCTTCTCCTCTCTGTCATTACTATGCCACCCATTCGTCATTTGCTCTACTACTATTACAGTTCACAAAAGTCACGTCTGTCAAAGTAAATAATGAAGCACTCGATGCTATTTCATCAGTTTATGGATTCATTTCGTAATTAGACAAAATATGCTTCCAACCGAATGTTTTTGTCAATTAGCGTCGTATATGATAGCATCCACCATTAATTCTATCGCTATTGTAAATCTACTATAAATCACAAGTCCCTATTACACTACCCCAATAACACAAATCAATTATTCGGACAGTCCGAAAGTTCCAACTATAGATTATACGGTTTAATTCAAAGAAATATCGGCTATATTTAGAGGGGGAATCAAGGAGGAAACGTACGATGAAAACAAACAAAAAGGTAAGTGAATCAAAACGAGACAAAATGATTGAGGAGCTCGTTTCAAATGGGGTATTTAAAATTGATGGGAAACAACTGTACGAATTACCGCTTCAATTATTAAAGCAGGAATATGAAGCTTTCGGACAAACTGACATTCAAATGTAAATAAAAATGAGACGCGTCCAATTGGGCACGTCTCATTTTTATTTACGCTTCTATAGTCGAAACTTTAGATTTTCTTAAAATCTTATACAGAATGATGAGTAAAACCGAAATCCCTAGCGCAATTCCTATCACGGAATATTGGAAACGAATTGTCGGGAAGCCTGCTAATTTAGCAATTCCGTCCAATATTAAAGGCGAACTGAACTGACCGATAAAAATGGAACTCGATACTATCGCAATCACACGGTCACTATGAAGTGGATTGACCAAACTTAATGCTTTAACGTTAATCATAGGGAACAAAATTCCTTGTCCAAAACCAATTACGCATGTACAAGCTAAAATGAGTGGGACAGAATGACTTAAAGCCAAACCAGTGAATGCAATCCCCATTAAGAATATACTGATTGGCATGATATAAGATTTCAAGATATCTTGTAGCTGAATCAACGTCAGGCTAGTAATCATCCCCCCTACAGTTGTAAAAGAAATCACTGTTCCTGCCAATGCTGAGCCACCTATATTGCTTTGCTCCAAGTAGAGTGCCATATTCGTGGCAACCGAATAGTAAACTAGCATAATACCTGCGGAAGCAGCTGCATAGCCAAAAACAGTTAGCGGCATTTTCCGTTTCTCTACACTCTTATCTTGTTTGAGCGGTGTGTCTTTCGGCAAGAATATAAAGACCAGAATGAAAATCACGACACCCATTAAATACACATTAAACGGAGCTCTCCAACTGATAGCCGCTAAGTAACCTGCTAGCATCATAGTGATGATTCCACCGAAGTTACTGAATGCAGAATTATAACCCATCATCTTCACTTGTTCACGGCCTCTAAAATGATCACTAATTAACGTAATCCCAAGCGGCATGACTAAGCCGACACCAGCTCCTAGCACAAATCGAAAGGCTAGTAGCATTTCAATCGTATTGGTAAACTGTGCGCCTACCCCTGCCAAGACATAAATGAATAAGCCGATTAAAGCAACTGTACGTTTCGGTATCCTTGACGTTAACCAACTAGAGATGAATGTAAATGGAATGATCAATAATGAAGGTGCCGTTAATATTAACTTGATAATTACGGGGCTGGCTTCTGGGAAGTTTGCGGCAATCAATCCAAGGGCAGGAGATATAGCGGCTCCTGCCATTACTGTTGCCATCGAGATAGAAATGATTGTTGGTTTCAACATGCGGTTCATTGGTCATCCCCCTGCTCTGGATGACGTTTTAGTTGGCGTAATACTTTTTCGGCTGACACTTTAATAGGTGAAATCTTGCGAGCATTTGTTAATAATAAGCCATGTACTAATGATAAATGATACACAGCTAATTCTTCTGCATCTCCTTCAATAAACTCCTCAGAAATTTGTCCTTTAATAATAATATGTTCAATTCTTTCGACCATGAATCGATATTTTTCCACAATTTCTTCTTTCACTTCTTGTGTTAAATAATCAGAATACAAAGCTTGCATGATCAGGATATGGCGGTGTACTCCATCACGTAATGAGCCAGAGTGAGTTGCTTCAGTGAGCCATTCCAATTGTTTTAAAGGACTGTCATGTTTTTCCTCTGCTTTATCAACTATATGGACGAATTCAGTTAATAACTCGAGAATCACTGTGACGTACAGGTCTTCTTTTGATTTGAAGTAGTGGTAAAACAAGCCATGACTTTGTTCGGCCTTGTTTGTAATGTCACTAATTTTTGTTGCTGCATATCCTTTCGTACCAAATAATACGATAGCGGCTTCTTTTAGTTGTTGCTGTCGATTGTCGCGTAGCTCTTTAAATTTTTCACTTGTTCGAGAAGACATAAGGTTTTTTCAACTCACTTCTTTTATTGATTGACTGACGAGTCAACGCCGAACAGCTTACTGTTCCTATGGGGTCTTGTCAACTAATAATAATTAAAGTGATACCACGGTATCATGAATAAACAGCATAGGTATGCACTTATAGTGGGTTTTTTTTATTTACTTTGCAAAAAAATGAAGAACATGAGACTGGGACATAACTAGGAAATAGTCCGCTCCGGTACACTCCTATATCTTAAAAGTTACTTTTATAAATATGTAGTCAAAAAAATGCACGAAGGAAAAGAATAATCCTTCATGCATTTTTTGGGGTTTAGTCCCAGCCACTTGTTCTCAAGTCCTAAAATAGATGTATTCAATTATTAACGATGTAATCTTTTTTCAACATCTTCTACAATGTCTTGTACGGAGTTGCCTTCAACGCTTACCACGGGGAAGTCGAATTGGTCGATGTTGACATCGCTCAAGGCACGTACTACGCCCATATCATAGCCGCTTACATGTTCATCACTTGCGAACATCTTCACTTCATGTCCTTTTTCCTCTAATGCTTGTTTAATGTCTTCAAATGGTACTTCTACCGCTATTTTCGCCATATCCTATTCCTCCTCCGAATACTACATGTATTCGATTAATGTTTTATATTTTCCCGCTCTTACATAAATCAAACATGACTTATTATGGCATGTTTATAAAACAGTAATACCAAAACGATTGATTTCGCGGAAAATGGGTATTTTACTGTTAGAGCTATTGAATCATTAGAAGAACTTATAGAAGGAGTCGACACGATATGTTCGGTTTAGCGGATCTCCTTAGCTTGGTCATTTCAAGTTTTATCATTCTACCTGCCGTTACGTTTATAAGGGAAGCTGGTTATTTTATAATTAGTGGTCTATTCGGTGTGAAAAATGCCAGACTCACTATTGGATCTGGACCCAGGCTTTTTAAATTTGGTGTTTTAGATATACGAAAATATTATCATGTAAATAGCTGGTTTTCTTTTGATTCAGTAAAGAGAAAAAGTAATTTCGCGTATATATGTATATATGCTGGGCCGATTTTGATTAACGTGATCGTGGCAGTCACAATAAATGCGCTGATTGCAAATGGCTTTCTTGAAGAGTCTAAAACATTTTGGAGCCGTTTTATATTCTACGCCTTCTATTTCGTTTTATTTGACTCCATTCCAATGAAAACCGTAAATGGTAAACCGAATAACGGTATGATTATTTATGAACTTGTACGATATGGCAAACGCATCGATTTCAATGAAGAGCCCCTGATTGTCGGGACAACAGAAGCAGAAGAAATGTATCAGGAAGAAATGGAGAAAATTGAAAAAGTAAAGGAAGAAATTAAAGAAGAGATCATAAAAAATGATAGCGTCCCTCCTGACAAGAAAGGATGAGTTGATGATTGTACGTGAACACGAGAAAACATTTAGCTTTGTGCAACAACATCATCATGGACACCTAGCCGGTGAATTAATGAAACACTGGAAAAAGGATATGTTTCCTGAAGATCAATGGCGTCATTCCGTATTGACTGCCATTCGTAACCACGACATCGGCTGGGCTCCTTTTGATAAACAGCCTTTTTGGAATGATGCGAAGTCGGTACCTTTTCGATTCACTGACTTCCCACTTCTCCCTAAAACAGTACTTTATCGTCAAGGAATCGATGATGTAGAAAAGATTGACCACTATGCAGCTATGCTTTGTAGTCTTCATTATGAACAGTTTATACAGAGTAATAACGAAAAAGAAGCTAAGCTATTTATCGAGGGAGAACAGAATCGTCGTGAACGATTGTATAAAGAAATCGAGGATTTTGATAAGGAATTATTTGAAAAGCATTTTGCCTTGCTTCAGCTTGGAGATAACTTTTCTTTATATTGTTGTGTGAATGATCCAGGTGTCGCCAAAGCGAATGAACATATATTCTTTCGCGACGGCATTCCTTCAACAGGCATTTTCCCTGCATTACCGATAGGACGAATTGGGATCTATTTTGCAGATCAGCACACTATTAAGGTGGAAAATTATCCATTTAGCTATTCATTTGACGTTGAAGTAAAGCAAAAGACTGTTTTGAAAAAAGACATTGAGGATCAAGGATTGCTAGTAGCTTATGAAGAGGCAGATTATGAATTGATTCCTTTTCATATTACGCCGGCAAATAAATAAAAAATGCAGAAAGAGGAAATGTTTTCCCCTTTCTGCACTCCATTATTGCTTTACACGTACTTTACTAGCAAGTTCTTTCAACGCTTCCACTTTATCCGTCTGCTCCCATGGCAATTCGATATCCGTGCGGCCAAAGTGACCGTACGCTGCTGTTTGTTTGTAGATTGGACGACGTAGGTCGAGCATTTTAATAATGCCTGCCGGACGAAGGTCAAACAATTCACGTACGAACTCCACTAATTGTGTTTCGGATAGTTTACCTGTGTCGAATGTGTTGATCGAGATAGAAACTGGGCTTGCTACACCAATCGCATATGCCAACTGGACCTCACAGTGCTCAGCTAGTCCAGCTGCCACGATGTTCTTAGCTACGTAACGAGCTGCATAAGAAGCGGAACGATCCACTTTTGTAGCATCTTTACCTGAGAACGCTCCCCCACCATGTCGTGCATAACCACCGTACGTATCAACGATGATTTTACGTCCAGTTAGACCGGAGTCTCCTTGAGGACCACCAACGACGAAGCTGCCGGTAGGGTTAATGAAGTATTTCGTATGCTCGTCCAACAAGTTTTTGGGAACGACTGCATCGATGACTACTTCTTTAATATCTTTCTCGATTTGTTTGAGTGTAGCTTCAGGATGATGTTGTGTGGAAATAACAATCGTGTCAATTCGCACTGGATTATTATCCTGATCATACTCTACTGTTACTTGTGTTTTGCCATCAGGACGCAAATAAGGAATTAGTTCTTCCTTACGTGCTTCTGCTAAACGTCGTGCCAATTTATGAGAAAGACTAATTGGTAAAGGCATAAGTTCCGGTGTTTCATTACATGCATATCCGAACATTAAACCTTGGTCACCTGCTCCGATGTCATCTATGTCTTCATCTGTCATAGACCCTTCACGCGCTTCAAGTGCCACGTTGACACTAGCAGCAATTTCAGGTGATTGCTCATCAATAGATGTAAGTACAGCAGATGTTTCGTAATCAAAGCCGTATTTCGCACGAACATATCCAATTTCCTTTACAGTATCGCGAACTACTTTTGGAATATCCACGTACGTTGTCGTAGTGATTTCTCCCATTACTAATACGAGTCCAGTCGTGATACTCGTTTCACATGCCACACGCGCATTTGGATCCTCGGTTAGGATCGCATCTAAAATTGCGTCTGAAATTTGGTCGCACATCTTGTCTGGATGGCCTTCTGTAACTGATTCTGATGTAAACAGTCGACGGTTTGTCATTTTGTTTCCCCCTATATTAAGCATCATGATACGGTACTCTCATAAGTCCCTGGTAAAGTTCCACGCCTAGACGTCAAGCATATACCATAAGGATTCAGGGCTAGACAATATAAAAAGCCCTTCACTCACATTCAATCCATGAGTAAAAGGCAAAATTTCACGCGCAGCACCTTTCACTCTTATCGTCCAAGGAATTAAACCTTGCTTCAGGTTTGGCACCTTCGCGCTAGACTACTGTCTATTGCAGGTTGCCGGGTTTCACAGGGCCTGTACCCTCCACCAACTCGGGATAAGAGTATCCGTTCATGTCACATCTTATTAAAAAGTTTGGATTTTGTCAATTTTTTTATTCTAAATCACTTGAGTTTTCCATTAGTATAGATTAATATTCTTAATGTGTTATACTATTTACGAATTAGGATATTCTTATCAAGATAAATAAATCGACTACGCAAAGGACGGTATGTAAATATGATATCTGCAAAAATTGATGATAGTTTAAAAAGTCTTCTTAGTGGAAGCAACGTGACGATCCAAGCGTCTGTAGCAGAATTAACGGAAAAAGCAGCAGCAAGAGGCGAAGCTAAACTTTCAGCAGACGGCGCAATTACTGCACGTACAGGCAAGTACACAGGACGCTCACCTAAGGACAAATTCATCGTTGAAGATGCAGTGTCTAAGGATAAAGTAGATTGGGGTAGCACGAACAGCCCAATTTCAGAAGAGATCTTTGATTCATTATACACGAAAGTCATTGATCATTTGAAGGAAAAAGACGAGCTCTTCGTTTTTAAAGGATTTGCAGGCGCGGATAAAGACTCCCAGTTGTCTATCCAAGTAATCAATGAATTAGCTTGGCAGAACCTATTCGTTCACCAGCTATTCATCCGTCCAACAGAAGAAGAATTACAAGCACACGAATCGCAATTCACAATTTTGGCTGCCCCTTCATTCAAAGCGGATCCAAAAGTGGATGGCACTAATTCGGAAACTTTCATCATCGTATCACTCGAGAAACGTATTGTTTTGATCGGTGGAACAGAGTACGCAGGAGAAATGAAAAAATCTATTTTCTCTGTTATGAACTTCTTGCTACCTGAACAAGGTATTCTTTCTATGCACTGTTCAGCAAACGTAGGTGAAGAAGGTGACGTTGCTTTGTTCTTCGGACTTTCTGGAACAGGTAAAACTACTCTTTCAGCAGATGCTAACCGTAAACTAATCGGAGACGATGAGCATGGCTGGTCTGATAACGGCGTATTTAACATTGAAGGTGGATGTTACGCAAAATGTATCAATCTTTCTGCAGAAAAAGAACCTGAAATTTTCGGAGCAATCCGTTTCGGTGCAGTTTTAGAAAACGTTGTATTGGATGAAGTAACGCGCATTCCAGATTATGATGATAAATCATTGACAGAAAACACACGTGCCGCTTACCCTATCGAAAATATCGATAACATCGTGACACCGTCTGTTGCTGGTCATCCTAAGAATATTATCTTCCTAACTGCTGACGCTTCCGGAGTATTGCCTCCGATCTCGATCCTTACAAAAGAACAGGCAATGTACCACTTCTTGAGCGGTTTCACTTCCAAGCTTGCTGGAACTGAGCGTGGAATTACTGCTCCTGAACCAACATTCTCTACTTGCTTCGGCTCACCATTCTTACCACTTCCTGCTGCAACATACGCAGAGATGCTTGGCAAGAAGATCGATGAGCACGGCTCAAAAGTATTCCTTGTGAATACAGGTTGGACTGGCGGAATCTACGGTGTAGGTTCACGTATGAACTTAGGCTATACACGTTCAATGGTACGCGCTGCAATCGCTGGTAAATTAGATAATGTAGAAACAAAGAAGAACGAAATCTTCGGATTGAATATGCCGCTTGAAATCGAAGGTGTACCGAGTAATGTTCTACACCCTCGTTATGCTTGGGAAGATCCGAACGAATACGATAAAGAAGCAAATCGCTTAGCTGATGCTTTCCGTGAGAACTTCAAGAAGTTCAGCCACGTTTCAGAGGACATCGCAATCAAAGGTGGACCACCTGTTATTAAGTAATGATAGTTGAAAGAGGCTGACCCAGAATTCTGGGTCAGCCTCTTTTTTGGTTTTTAATTTGACGAGCATTGTAAGTGGGGCGATGGATGGCTTCCGCCTGCGTTAGATGATGTGTAGGGCAGTTCAGATAGTTGTTTTTCGAGTGCGCGGATTATTTGTTCATACAAGTAAGTAGGATACGATGTTAGGTAGCTGTTTTGCGAACCCTTACTCTTCCTTGTTTTATGCAAAAGTAGTGATTTGACTGGCAAAGTAAGTGGGGCGGTCATTGGCCCCACTTCGGCGGTGGTGGATGGCTTCCGCAATGAGCCAGACAGGAAGTTCGCCTGACTGTCTCATTACTACGCCTACCACGTGCAGCCGCCTACGTTAGATTATGTGTAGGACAGTTCAGATACTTGTTTTGCGAGAATAGAAACTAGTACTACCCCGTCACTGGTTGTCTTCTTTTATAAACCACAACCTGACTTGTTAAGCACTTAGTAGCGCAGGCACAACTGCGGGGTAGGCCGTGGCCATGAGACAGCTAGCAGCTCCACCGCTAGTTGGCTCATGGCTGGAGGCAATCCCCCACGTGCCTGTGCGGGTCCAAAGCACGACCCTCACCACTTTCCATGCATAAACCAATGTCGAGCAACGATCCTCTGATCTTCATCATTTATAAACCACAACCTGACTTGGTAAGTACTCAGTAGTGCAGGCACAACTGCGGGGTAGGCCGTGGCCATGAGACAGCTAGCAGCTCCACCGCTAGTTGGCTCATGGCTGGAGGCAATCCCCCACGTGCCTGTGCGGGTCCAAAGCACGACCCTCACCACTTTCCATGCATAAACCAATGTCGAGCAACGATCCTCTGATCTTCATCATTTATAAACCACAACCTGACTTGGTAAGTACTCAGTAGTGCAGGCACAACTGCGGGGTAGGCCGTGGCCATGAGACAGCTAGCAGCCCCACCGCTAGTTGGCTCATGGCTGGAGGCAATCCCCCACGTGCCTGTGCGGGTACAAAGCATGACCTTCGCTACTTTCCATGCACAAGCCAATGTCGAGCAACGACCATAAAAAACCATCTACCAAGTTTGACCTATCCCCTTCTCTGCCGCTTCATCCAATCCACTGCATCTTTCACAAGCCGCCGATTCATTTCAGGTGGAATATAATGCGTGTAGCCTTCCAAATACCAAGTTTCAAACTCTTTATTCGCCTCACTCAAAGCAGTCTCGAGCAATAACGCCTGTTCAAATGAAACATTTGTATCCAGCGTCCCATGAATAATTAGCGTCGGTATATCGATGTCTTGTACACGGAATAAAGCTGTACGCTCACGATACGCATCGGGTTGATTATTTGGAGTACCACCGATGACACGCTTCATCATTCGGCGCATATCCTGTCGCTCTTTGTATGTGAAGACTACGTCTGAGACGCCTGCCCATGCTACCGCGGACGTTAGGTCTTCACGTATAATAGCAGTCCAGAGCGCCATAATACCGCCTCTTGAAAAGGAAAATAGATGAATTCGATCTGAGTTGACACTACTTTGTTGTTTCAGCACATCAACTCCCACCACTGCGTCATTGCGGTCTTCGCCTGCAAATTCATCCTTCCCTTCACCGCCACGATTGCCGCGGTAATAAGGAGCGAACACCACAAGACCATGGGACGCAAATTGTGCAATACGAGCCGGTCTAACCATCCCGACATGTTGAATGCCGCCACGTAAATAAAGCAAACCGTCATAGCGGCCTTCCGCTCTTGGTGTAGCTAACAGGCCTTTTACTAGCAAACCGTCAGAACTATAGGTAATTTCCTCCAATTTGACGTGTGGGTTTGGGGAAGGATAATCTCTTCTTCGAATGATTTTCCCATTAGTTTGTTCGACCATTCGCTTCCACCCACTTTCTCAGTTCACTCATTCCACGATCCTTCATATGAAAACTAAGTTCTGTACAAGCGTCTAACTCAGCGTCTGTCATCCAAACCGCGCCTTCCGTTTCCATTAACGTAAAGTTCTTTTCTATATGCGTAATATCCCCTGTGAAAACAGCTTTGCAAAAAGGTGGATCGGTAAAGACGACGTACTCAGCAAATGAATGCACATTTTCTATAGTGACTCCTGTTTCTTCCATTGTTTCCCGAATTGCCGCTTGTTCAATGGTCTCTCCCCATTCTGCTTTTCCACCTGGGAATTCAATGCCGCGTATTCTATGTTTAGTCAATAACCAACGCTCGTTGTGCTTAATGAGAACGAGCACATGGCGAGATTCAATTTGATGTGAGTTTGGTCCAAACGTCAATTCGACATTGGCTCCCTGTAAATCTTCAAATTTCAGCATTATGGATCACGTCCTTTCCTCTAGTGTAGCGGAAAGGTAAGTGAAGATTCAACGAAATAGAGGCAGTTGCTCGATAAAACGTTTGGACTCATCGTCTGTGTATTCATGGATCAATGCAAAGACCTTCTTTAAGCGCAAATCCACCCTATCATTGTCTTTGTCATAGTGATATGGAATATACGGTAAATGGGATCGGAGAAAGTTTTGGAATTCTAATTGTTCCATTTGAGAAAATAGTTTTTCAAATACAGGGTATACTTCTTTTGTCACTTCTACTTTATATTCCCACGTTGAAGAGTGAGGATCCGCGTGAACTAATTTGTGATTCAGTGATATATACATTGGATATCTTTCTTCTGTCATAATCATCCTACTTTCTTTTTAACGTAGCATGGCTCGTTACGAAGAAAATATTCTTCATAAAAAAAACCTATTAACGGCATCTCGTCAATAGGTCTTCGTATTATATTTCTTGATCTTGCTCTTCATATACTACTTTTTCAACCGCTAACGCCACGTTAATGTGTACGTTAGGATCTAAAGGATGTGGTACTAAATCGTCTCGTTTTGTGCTATCGACAATCGCCAGAGCTGCGGCAATAAGCATTGGATATGTAATGGACTTGGCATTCGCGTTTAATGCGCCACGGAAGATACCCGGGAAGCCAAGAACATTATTCACTAGACGACCATCGGCTGCATAAGCCGCGCCTGCTTCCAATGCGACATCCGGAGCAATTTCCGCGTTTGGATTGGATAAAGCCAAAATAATTTGACCTTTACGAACCATTTCAGGCTTGATCAAGTTAGCTACACCTGTTGTGGCAATGATCAGGTCACAAGTCTCCATAATTTCCTCCATCGAATCGACAACAGTACCGCCGTGCCCTGCTAACATTTCTTTAGCGTGAGGGTTTGGATCCGTTCCTCTCATTTCCTTTACACCATATGCCATAAACATACGACTGATGGCTAAACCTGCCGCGCCTAGTCCAATTTGTCCAACCGAAGAATTAGCTAAATCTGCACCGACATGTTTACAGGCAGTGAGTGCTGCTGCTAATGCTACGACTGCTGTGCCATGCTGGTCATCATGCATAACCGGAATCGGCAATTCTTTTTTTAGACGTTCTTCGATTTCAAAGCAATGTGGAGAACCTATGTCTTCTAATAAAATTGCACCGAAGCCTTGATGGATATGTTTGACCGTAGCTACTACTTCATCCGGATCACTCGTATCAAGTAATATCGGAATACCGCTAATGCCAACGAATTGATCAAATAATACGGCCTTTCCTTCCATGACAGGCATACCTGCTACTGGACCAATATCTCCGAGTCCCAAAATGGCTGTACCATCTGTCACGATTGCTACGGAATTTGAAATGCCTGTGAAATAATTGGCTTGTTCAGGATCTTCGTGAATCGTTTTACATACGCTAGCCACACCCGGTGTGTACACTCTGCGTAAATCAGCAAGAGAACGGATTTGATGTGTGGCTTTCATATGAATTTTACCGCCCTCATGCATTTGCAGTACATCATCTGTAATCGCCTGAACTTTAATGCCATGTTTCAAATTATCTATTGCTTCGACAATTTCCTCTAAATGTTCTTTATCATTACATAATAGTGCGATTTCTCTGATTGTAGAAATCGTACCAACTTTAATCGTTTGAATGTCACCGATATCTCCATTTAACTGTCCAATTGCCATCGTCACCTTACCCAAATTACCAGGTTTGGAAGGTGTTTCGATAATTAAATTACGTAGAAATTGGCCTTGAGCCATATTTAATCTACCTCCTACTATGTCTTGTTTTTTCATATATTTTAACAGTCTTTTTGATTGCATCCGTTAAAAAACACACATCTCTAATCATACGAGATGTGTGTTTTCCAATCAAGCCTTGATATCAATTGAAGCGCCCTTTGTGGGGTGCGCCACAGGCTGATTTTCGAGACCATTCAACATATCATTCATAGCAGAAGTTTCCATTGAAAGGGCCTTGTTCATGACGCTCATTTGAACGGTTGATTGCAAGCTTCTCAACTGGCTGGACATAATTGAATTGATATCCATAACGTTCAACTCCTTTCTGGTGTTCACTTCTTACTATCGGTTAATTTTTTGTTGAATAAAGAGTTTTATTCGTTTGTTTCGCCAAGGAACGCATTCAACATCCACTGATGCTTTTCTACGCTCTGATAAATTGCGTTCAACATATCTTCTGTCATATCATCAGAATCTTTGGCTGCCAAATCCATCCCTTTTTTCAATGATTTCATTGTTTTATCGAAATCATCTACTAGTGTCTGTACCATTTCATTCGCTTTTTCTGTGCCTTTTGCTTCGTCGATAACAGATTCAGTCAAATGTTGTGATAGTGTTGCAGTCGGTTCGCCACCCAAAGTTAGCACACGCTCTGCGATTTCATCCATATGCGCTGTTGCTTCGTTATATAATTCTTCAAACTTTGCGTGTAATGTGAAGAATTGATTTCCTTTTACATACCAGTGGTAGTTATGAAGTTTCGCATACAACACCGACCAAGTAGATACTTGTTTGTTTAGTTCTTGAATTAATTCTTTAGACATAAAAAAAAAACACTCCTCTTAAATTGTATTATGCTTCTCTCTTTTAATTTACCACATCTATAGGTAAACTAAACCTTATTACGTCAGAAGGTGATGGATATGCTAAAGAAAGTATTTATACAATTGATCCGATTCTATCAAAAGTTCATTTCTCCCTTATCACCACCCTCTTGCCGATTTCATCCGACTTGTTCACATTACGGGGTAGAAGCAATTGAAACACACGGAGCACTGAAAGGTAGTTGGCTTGCAGTCATGCGGATTTTAAAATGTCATCCTTTTCATAAAGGTGGATTCGATCCGGTACCGCCCAAAAAAACGAATAAAAACAAGCAGTACTAGGTTGCAAACATATATCATATCTTGTATGATGAGAAAATAATCTAAATAGTAATCATTCCGATTACGTCACGGAGGCTTTTCTAATGAAAAATCGTTTGCTGTTGCTAGGCGCTGCTTTACTACTCGTTTTAAGTGGTTGTACCAATAAGGCATCGACCGAACCGGATGATTCGTCATCCGATCAATTACTCGTCTATACGACAGTCTACCCATTGCAATACTTCACTGAACGCATTGGTGGAGAGTATGTTGACGTGAAATCTATCTATCCGCCTGGGACAGATGAGCATGTGTTTGAACCTACACAGAAAGATATGATGGCGTTGGCAAAAGGAGATTTATTCTTCTATATCGGACTTGGACTCGAAGGTTTTGTGCAAAAGACGGAGAAGACGTTGCAAAATGAAGATGTGCAGTTCGTTCCAATCGCCGACTATATTGATCCCGAGGAATTAGAAGAGGGGCATTCTCACGAGCATGGAGAAGATGATCATGACGAGCATGGGCATGAGGATACCGTTGATCCACATGTTTGGATATCTCCTTATCTCAGCACGAAACTTGCAGAGAAAATCACGCAAGAGTTGTCCGATGAATTACCTGAACATGCAGAGGCATTCAAGAAAAATTTTGATGCGTTATATGATGAATTAGAAGAATTGGATCGTGGATTTAAGACTATGGCTGATGCGTCACCAAACAAAACATTCTTTGTGTCCCATGCAGCGTTTGGCTACTTGGCAGATGCTTACGGGTTACAGCAACTTGCAGTATCTGGTCTTGATTCTCAGAATGAACCATCACAAAAAGAATTAGCTTCACTTGTAAAGGAAGCAAAAGAACAAGACATCCAGTATATTTTATTTGAACAAAACGTCAGCTCAAAATTGGCTGAAGTCATCAAAAAAGAACTGGATGCCGAAGCGTTAACTTTGCATAATTTGAGTGTACTTACTGAAGAAGACATACAAAAAGAAGAAACGTACTTCACTCTCATGGAACAAAATTTGGAAGTACTGAAAAAAGCATTAGGCAACTAACAGTGGATGAAAACTCCACTGTTTTTTTATAACCATTTTTTCAATTCGAAGCGCATTAATTTATTTGATGCGTTACGTGGCAGTTGCTCTACAAATCGAAATTCTTTTGGAAGTTTATAACGTGCTAAACGTTTCGAACAGAATTCTACTAGTTCTTCCTCAGTAACTGAACCGACGAGAAATGCGACGGGTACTTGCCCCCACTCCATATCTTCTTTACCACATACGCCCGCTTCCTTTATAGCAGGATGCGCTAGCAACACATTTTCAATTTCGGCAGGATAAATATTCTCTCCACCCGAAATAATGAGATCAGCACGTCGATCGACAATGAATAAATAGCCTTCCTCGTCAAGATAGCCAGCATCCCCTGTAACGAGCCAACCATCCTCGGTCAGCGCATTGCGTGTATGTTGGCTTCCAATGTAGCCTGGCGTTACGTGAGGACCTTTTATGAGCACTTCTCCTACTTCTCTCGGTTGAACGGTATCTTTAATGGCAACTTGATTGAAAAATAACGGCTTCCCCGCTGAACCTAGCTTTCGCGCCGCATCCGCTTTTCCAAGAGTCGTCGTTTGCGAACACGTTTCGGTCATACCATACGTCTGAAGTATCGGTAATCCACACGCTGCCGCGCGATTCAAATAATCCAGTGGTACCGGTCCTCCTCCAACGAGCATAGTACGAAATAGCGGATGTGCTTTACTATCAGTCGCTTCCATGACACGAACAATTTGATCCAACGTCAGCGCAACGACGGACATCGCTGTTACACGTCCTGCCATGATTTGTGTAGCAGCTTCTTTCGCATCAAATTTTTCGTACAAGCGCATTTCCATTCCATAAATCACTGAGCGAATGACGATCGATAGTCCACTTATGTGGAATAGTGGCATCATGCAAAGCCATGAATCTTTATCGGTCAATCCGAGATTCAGCGCTGAAGCGAGCGCGCTTGACGTATGATTACCTGCTGTCTGTCGAACTCCTTTAGGAACCCCTGTAGTGCCTGAAGTATACATAATCGATAACGTCTGATCTTCAGTCCACTGTTCCAGTAAAATGAACTCTTTTCGTTCAGTCTTTCGAACCGCAGAATAGAATACGCTTTTGATGTCATCCAATTCCGGAAGTGAGGTTATTTTATCATCAACAAGCACAAGTGTTGCCTCGGAATCACGTACTTGCCAGCGTAATTCCTGTTCTGTCAGCCGATTATTCAGACAGACGACTTCCACACTTAATAACCAGCATGCATGGATAAAGAGGACTGTTTGTTCATTGGACTGGCTGAGTAGCGCCACCCTACTCTCAGGTTGTACTCCAAGATGATGAAGTTGTTGTGCGATTTCAAGAGATTGTTCATATAATTCACGGTATGACCAATTTCCTTCTTTAGTAACAAGAGCGGATGCGTCTGGTGTCAATTTAGCTCGTTGCATAAGCCAATTAGGAATCATCAAGTGAAACTCCTCCAATTAAAAATGACGTAATGAAAAAGCTGCCCAATTTAGGCAGCTTTCATTTGTTTAAGGGAAACGTGGGAATTGATCGAAGTCTGGCTTACGCTTTTCTTTAAATGCGTCGCGTCCTTCTTTCGCTTCATCCGTCGTATAATAAAGCAATGTTGCATCCCCAGCTAATTGCTGTAGACCAGCCAAGCCATCTGTATCTGCATTCATTGCTGCTTTCAAGAAGCGAAGTGCAGTAGGACTCTTGCCGAGCATTTCTTCACACCATTGAACAGTCTCGTCTTCAAGCTGCTCATACGGAACAACTGTGTTGACTAAGCCCATGTCGAGTGCTTCCTGTGCGTCGTATTGACGGCATAGGTACCAGATTTCACGTGCTTTCTTATGACCAACAATACGTGCGAGGTATCCTGAACCATATCCTGCGTCGAACGAGCCTACAGTAGGTCCTGTTTGTCCAAAACGTGCATTGTCTGCAGCAATCGTTAAGTCACACACTACATGTAACACGTGACCGCCACCAATTGCATATCCGGCAACCATTGCGACAACAGGCTTTGGAATAACGCGAATCAAGCGTTGAAGATCTAAAACGTTTAAGCGTGGAATTTCGTCATCTCCAACATATCCACCGTGACCGCGAACAGATTGATCGCCTCCTGAACAGAAAGCTTTCTCCCCTTCACCAGTTAACACGATAACTCCAATTCGCTGATCATCTCTTGCGCGTGAAAATGCATCGATCATTTCCATAACTGTTTTCGGACGGAATGCGTTGCGCACTTCCGGACGATTGATCGTGATTTTTGCGATACCATTGTACATTTCGTACTTGATATCATCATATGTACGAAGCGTTTCCCATTGACGGGTCATAATAAATTCCTCCTCGATTTTTACACTGTTTTCAGATAGCTCTTTATCATTGTAGCAAATTGTTGAGGTTTTTCCACGTGAATTGCATGCCCCGCATCTTTTATCGTTTCATGCTGCGCATTTGGCAAGCTTTTCATCATGTCCTGCGCAATCATTTCAAATTTCTCGTCTTCACTGCCCGTAAGCAATAATACAGGAAGTGAAAGTTGCTCTAGCGCCTGCCAGTATGAAGGCTGACTCCCCGTTCCAATCCCTCGTAAACTGTTTGCTAAACCAATTGGCCGTTGATTGAGGCGTTCATTACGCACTGCTTGTTGCTGTGAGTCAGACAATTTCTTTTGTGAATGAAACAGCGGAATCTCCTGCCAAAAGTTGGCGAATTCAATCATTCCTTGCTGTTCTATCCTGTCCGCAAGCTTATCATCTGCTGTGCGTCGTGCAAGTTGTTGTTCAGACGTACGCAAGCCTGGTGAACTGCTCTCAAGTACTAAACTTTTCACTTTGTCAGGGTAGGTTGTCGTATAGCCTAGCGCGACACGCCCTCCCATCGAATAACCAAGTAGAATGGGATTGGTTATTTCAAGCTTCTGCAAGACTTCATTCAAATCTTCAATTTGCTCTTCCATCCTATAGCGGTTCATCTTTTCAGGCGCTTCCGTTTTACCATGACCGATTAAATCGACTGCGACTACATAATAATCCACCGCAAGCTCTTCAATCGTTTGCTGCCAAGTAGCGGTCGAACCTGTAAAACCATGCAATAAAACAATTGCTGGCAACTGTTCCTCCCCGAACTTTGCAATATGCGTATCAATACCTCTGATCGTCAACATTTTAGTTGTCAATGCGTTCCACCCTCTTCGCAATTTCCCGCCATACGGAGCGATGAGCTTCTACATTGTCTGCACGCACTGTTGCTACTTCAATAATTCGTAAATTAGCCGTTTTAGCTGCTTGCATCGCTTGTTCAAATGCTCGTGTCGTATCTACTGCATCGTATTGTGCTTCATACATCGCTGCGACATGATTAAACGTCATATTAGTTGGAGTTCCGAATAATTGTTCATAATGCTGTTCAATTGACGCTTGCGGCAAATAGGAGAAAATCCCGCCACCATTGTTATTAATTAAAACAATCGTCAAATCAGTTTGCTGTAACCGGGAAATAATCAATCCGTTCATGTCATGTAAAAACGCTAAATCACCAATCAATAAATAGGTTTTGCGTTGACGGCCTTCCTGAATTCCAAGAGCAGTCGAGACAACTCCGTCAATTCCATTTGCTCCTCTATTGCAGAACAACGAAATATCACGGTTCGTCTTTTTGAAATGCGTATCCAAGTCCCGAATCGGCATGCTGCTACTGCAGACTACATCAGAGCCATCCGGTAAATTGGCAATAAATTGACGAACGAAGTGACCTTCATCTTGATTGAAATGTTGATCTTCATTCATTACGTCTGCGGAAATTTGATTGGCTCTAGTCCATTGTTTCGTATATTCTGTTCGCTCGCGTGGTACAGATACTTGCTGCCAAATACTCGCTGCACTCACTTGCAAGTGGTGAGTAGTCAGACCAATCGGATCACGATAATTTGGTGAATCATCCACTACGATATACGTTTTAGGACAAGTCTTCTTCAAAAACAAAAGTAATGGCTTAGAAATGGGCTGCGGACCAAATCGTATGACACAATCAGGTCGCACGTTTTCAGCAAACATTTCACTTTTTAGCAAGGCATCGTACTGATCGATACAAAGATCATCACAATCTGTCGGTACTTGTGAGCGTAGATTGGATAACGGATCACATAATACTGGCCATTGAAGTGCTCTAGCGAACTGCCAGAAACGTTCTTTATCTAGAGTCGTCGGTTGCTCACCCATTACAATTATGCCTTTTTCCGCTTGCACAATGGCCGATTCTAGTACAGTTTTCATTTCTTCCGTTACAGCGAGATCCCCTACTAACTGTTGCTGGAATCGGCTAACAGGCGCTGTGGCTTCCAAGTCAATGAGCAATGGCTCACGAAACGGCACATTCAAATGCACAGGCCCTTGAGGTGCAGTTTTGGCAATGGATAGAAGTCTAACTGCACGTTGTTCCATGTACCGTAAAATGTCTTCTCTGTTTTCAGGCACAGGGAAGTCGACACTATCTTTGACGTGCTCTCCAAACATGCGAATTTGATCAATCGCCTGTGGTGCACCGACTTCACGTAATTCATGCGGACGATCCGCCGTGATGACGATCAACGGCAGTCTTGCATAAAACGCTTCTGTCACAGCAGGATGATAGTTCGATGCTGCTGTTCCTGACGTACATAGCAAAACAACAGGTTGCCCAGTCGCTTTCACTAATCCAAGTGCATAAAAAGCTGCAGAACGCTCATCGGTATGCATATACGTCTGCATATTTGTAGAGTTCGTAAACGCATACGCAAGCGGTGTCGATCTGGAGCCTGGACTAATAACCGCCTTGGTTGCTTCTTGTCGTATAAGCGTATCCGTTAAGCGAAGCACATAACTCGTTAATCCTGTCTGGTGATCATTCATGTAAACGGCCTCCGAGCGCGCGTAACACAGGACGGAATTTCACCCATGTTTCCGCATATTCTTCAGTCGGTGTAGAATCGGCTACTATACCACCGCCAGCATACAAATATGCATCATTGCCAGTTAACAATCCAGAACGAATTGCCACCGCAAATTCTCCATTACCTGCGGAATCCGTCCAACCAATCGGTCCAGCATAAAAGCCACGGTCCATCTGCTCTTCTTCACGAATAATTTCAAGCGCTTTCTGACGTGGAACTCCCCCAAGCGCAGGTGTCGGATGAAGTGCTTCGACTAGACGGAATATATCCATGTCCTTCGCAAGTTCCCCTTCAACCGGTGTGAATAAATGTTGGATGTCCCGCACCTTTAGAAGTTTAGGCGTTTTACTAACTTGAAGGGATGTACAGAACTCCGAGAACACTTGCGTAATCATATCGACTACATATTGATGTTCTTCACGGTTTTTCTTATCACGTAATAATACTTCTCCGAGCTGCTGATCTTCTTGAGACGTTTTTCCACGTTCAATTGAGCCAGCTACACATGCAGAATACGCATATCCATTTGATATTTCGACTAAACGCTCAGGTGTCGCACCAAAGAACATCTCATCACCAATTTGCAGTCCGAAATGATAACTAGCCGATTGTTCATTCGTAATGGTATGCAATGCAGCGGCCTTTTGAAATTCTTCTTCAAACGTTAATTTGATTTTACGTGCAATAACGACTTTTTCCGCTTCTTGTTCTTTAATATGCGATGTTACTTGTTCAACTGCATCCATATAGCGATCCGTTGCTAGCTCAGTCTGCTTGATCACATCAGGCTTTCCTTGGAACGTGAATTCATCTATTTGTGCAATATGGATCAGCCGATCACGTTCTTGACGCAATGCTTCAAAATCAGCCGCCGCTTGCGGTTCTTCCGTAATATAATTAATGGATACATACGTTTTCCCTTTTTCAATTTTCAGTTGGAATAGAGGGACAGTAAAATAAGCGGCTGGGAACGCATTCCACTCATCATCTTGACGCGTATGAGGATCAAAAGAAAATCCGCCAAATAACACGGGATCGATATCTTTCTCTTCTTTAATTAATCCCTCACACAGTGCTGCCCACTGTAAAGAAATCGATTGAAAACGATCTAGCTCCGCTGTTAATACCGTTGCTTGACCTAATCCGACAAGTTTTACTGTCTTGTCCGCATTCTGCCAGAAGAAACGATGCTCACCATAATGTGAAAGACCTGCTTCAAAAAAAGCAAGTGGACTTAGTGTTTCCACTTCTATTGTTTCCGTAAAAAAACGAGAATCAGCGCCTGTTGCCGGAACCGTCCTCATTCGATCGGTCAATTTCCGATTCATCCCACTCTCTCCTTATCATCGTACAAAATATTTTTCGTCAATTTACGTTCAGGCATACTTTCACCGAACGATAAGTACCTCTATTCTAGCACATTGGACGCTTTACTTAATATATAATGTCTCGCTGTATGGGAGACGATACGACAATTATCTTCAACTATTGTTTCATATAACCTAACTGCTGATTTTTGTTGTATACTATCAGATGATGACTACACATATAAGGAGAGATTACCCGTGCAACACACAATAGAAACCGATACTGGCTGGCGAGTTTGGTGGCAACTCACACGCCCCCACACATTGACTGCCGCTTTTGCGCCTGTCTTTTTAGGCACCATGATTGCGCTACAATACGGACCACTTCATTTTCCGTTATTTCTAGCGATGCTTGTAGCCAGTTTATTTTTGCAGATGGCTACGAATATGTTTAATGAATACTACGATTTCAAACGTGGACTTGATGATGAACATTCAATCGGGATTGGCGGCACGATCGTCAGAAACGGCGTACAGCCGAAGACCGTGTTAAATTTAGCGCTCATGCTCTACGGGCTATCCGTTGTTCTCGGCATTTACATTTGCATGGAAACTTCATGGTGGCTTGCCGCAGTAGGTTCCGTTGCTATGTTGATCGGCTATTTTTATACTGGCGGCCCCTATCCTATTGCTTATACTCCATTCGGTGAACTCGTTTCAGGATTCGTAATGGGCATGTTGTTGATCTTGATTGCGTTCTACATTCAAACAGGAACCGTTACAGGTAATGCAATATTACTTTCCGTACCAAGCATGCTACTAGTCGGTGCGATCATGCTGGCTAATAACATACGTGATATCGTACAAGATACCAAGGGTGGTAGAAAAACTATGGCCATCCTAACAGGTCGAAATAACGCAGTGACCATCTTGGCTATATTTTTCATCGTATCGTATGTATGGATCATTGCGCTTGTATTGACAGGCCACGTATCTGCTTGGGCATTACTTGTACTATTAAGCATCCCGAAACCTTTGCACGCTGTGAAGACATTCCGCAAGTATGAACAACCCCTTCAAGTCATGCCAGCTATGAAAGATACAGGTGTGACCAATACGCTGTTTGGACTACTTCTTGGGATTGGCATTCTTATAGCTCACTTCATCTGAATAAACTGTGTCAAAAACGTCTACACTTAAAAAGGTAGGCGTTTTTTTGTTGGAAAGGTTTACCCTTCCTTGTAAACAGGGAAAGACTGAAGTAAGAAAGCTTTCTCTGATTTCATTTTTCAATAAAGAAAGCAATATAGAAAGGGTCGTGACTACATTGTTAACTACTAAACAAATAGAAACACTAAAAAAGGAACTACGTGCTATGGAAGACCGTCTAACGGAAACAGAAAAAGAGACGGAGATTGTAAATAATGCGCAGGACGATGTAGGTGAACTATCCATGTATGATAATCACCCTGCTGACATGGGAACCGAATTATACGAACGTGAAAAAGATATGGCACTTAACACGCACGCAGAAGGCGAACTGGAGAAAGTCCAGAACGCACTACAGGCTATCGAGGACGGCACGTACGGTACATGTGAAGTATGTGGTAAGGAAATACAACATGAGCGCTTAGAAGCAATCCCGTACACTACTGTGTGCATTGAAGATGCACAAAAAGATATACCGACTGATCGACCCGTTGAAGATGATCTACTAATCATGGCGGAACCCAATACATTTGCTGCCCGTAGAGAAGGTGACGCAATAGATTACGAAGACAGCTTCCAGGAAATTGCCGAGTCCGGAACATCTGATACCCCTTCTGACTTTATTGGAAGTAAAAACCGTGATTATGACGATCTGTATGATGACGAAAATGATGAAGGTGTAGAAGAATACGAAGAGTTTGCAGTCTCCGACATTACGGGTGAACCAGCCGGTATTGTTCGAAATGAAGAAGCAGTAGAATATGAAGAAGAATTAGATGAGGAAGGAATTGAATCACCATTGGGCGACATTCCTTACAAAAAAGGTGACAGCTACATCGATGCAGAGAAAGATAAGTAATATTTAAAAAGTATGTACTATGAGCGGTAATCATAGTACATACTTTTTTGCTACGTTCATTCATTGAGTTAACTCACTGGACTTGATACGTTGTAGATTGCGTAGCATACACTATACGGATGAAAGTCCAATTCTTTGTAGCAAGCAGCACATTCTACAATGTGATAAATCCCTATACATATACTTACTAATGTATTCTTTTAAAATGAATATAGAAAAAAGGTATTGCACGTTTGTGCAATACCTTTTTATGTATGACCCCTACGGGATTCGAACCCGTGATACCGCCGTGAAAGGGCGGTGTCTTAACCGCTTGACCAAGGGGCCAAAAATTATGGCGGAGAAGGAGGGATTCGAACCCTCGCACCGCTTTCGCGATCTACACCCTTAGCAGGGGCGCCTCTTGAGCCACTTGAGTACTTCCCCATAAAAATGGCTCCGCAGGTAAGACTCGAACTTACGACCGATCGGTTAACAGCCGATTGCTCTACCACTGAGCTACTGCGGAATGGTGGGCCTAAGTGGACTCGAACCACCGACCTCACGCTTATCAGGCGTGCGCTCTAACCAGCTGAGCTATAGGCCCCTATTGGAGCGGGTGGGGAGAATCGAACTCCCATCATCAGCTTGGAAGGCTGAGGTTTTACCACTAAACTACACCCGCATTCATGGTGGCTCAGGACGGAATCGAACCGCCGACACAAGGATTTTCAGTCCTTTGCTCTACCGACTGAGCTACTGAGCCACATTGCTTACTTTTAAATAAAAATGGCGGTCCCGACCGGGATCGAACCGGCGATCTCCTGCGTGACAGGCAGGCATGTTAACCGCTACACCACGGGACCATTGGTTGCGGGGACAGGATTTGAACCTGTGACCTTTGGGTTATGAGCCCAACGAGCTACCACTGCTCCACCCCGCGATAATACAAATGTTACTGTGTTGCTGTGTTGCTTACTTGACGCCTTTATTATCTTAACATAACAACTTAAGAAAGTAAAGCTAAAGTTGAAGTTGAAGAAAATATGGCGGAGGAAGAGGGATTCGAACCCCCGCGGGCTTTAACACCCCTGTCGGTTTTCAAGACCGATCCCTTCAGCCGGGCTTGGGTATTCCTCCGTGTGTTCAATAAACTGGTGGACCTTGCAGGACTCGAACCTGCGACCGGACGGTTATGAGCCGTCTGCTCTAACCAACTGAGCTAAAGGTCCTTAGATAGCGGCGGAGGGATTTGAACCCCCGACCCTACGGGTATGAACCGTATGCTCTAGCCAACTGAGCTACGCCGCTGCAATTAGTCAGTCTAAAATTTATTGGTGGAGCCTAACGGGATCGAACCGTTGACCTCCTGCGTGCAAGGCAGGCGCTCTCCCAGCTGAGCTAAGGCCCCAATAAGTGGTCGGGAAGACAGGATTCGAACCTGCGACCCCTTGGTCCCAAACCAAGTGCTCTACCAAGCTGAGCTACTTCCCGACTATGTAAAGTAATATTTTAAAAAATATGGCGCGCCTGGCAGGAGTCGAACCCACAACCTTCTGATCCGTAGTCAGACGCTCTATCCAATTGAGCTACAGGCGCATACTATGAAATTAATTGGTGCCGAGAACCGGAATCGAACCGGTACGGTAGTCACCTACCGCAGGATTTTAAGTCCTGTGCGTCTGCCAGTTCCGCCACCCCGGCAAGAGTGGAAAATAAAAGCGGAAGACGGGATTCGAACCCGCGACCCCGACCTTGGCAAGGTCGTATTCTACCACTGAACTACTTCCGCATAAAAGATGCGGGTGAAGGGAGTCGAACCCCCACGCCCGAAGGCACTAGATCCTAAGTCTAGCGTGTCTGCCAGTTCCACCACACCCGCGATATGTTTCGGCAAAAATAATGGTGAGCCGTACAGGATTCGAACCTGTGACCCTCTGATTAAAAGTCAGATGCTCTACCAACTGAGCTAACGGCTCGTACTAAGTGGTGCCGGCGAAAGGACTTGAACCCTCAACCTACTGATTACAAGTCAGTTGCTCTACCAGTTGAGCTACACCGGCAAGTGTAGAATATATGGTGGAGGATGACGGGCTCGAACCGCCGACCCCCTGCTTGTAAGGCAGGTGCTCTCCCAGCTGAGCTAATCCTCCTGGGTATAATTAAAATTAATTTGTTCTTGTTCTTTTGAATCACTAGATTATGTATAACACATTTAGTGTTGATCTTAAGAAAAGAATTGCCTGGCGACGTCTTACTCTCACAGGGGGAAACCCCCAACTACCATCAGCGCTGAAGAGCTTAACTTCCGTGTTCGGTATGGGAACGGGTGTGACCTCTTCGCCATCGTCACCAGACTATGTCCACTCATTCTCGAGGACATTTATTATTATAACACTTGTTATTATTAATGCAAGTGTTATTTTTAATATTTTTTGAGTAAATGTTGTTCACTCAAAACTGAATAAAAGACATTGTCGTAGTTCAAGTAACTACTTTTTAAAATAGGTTAAGTCCTCGATCGATTAGTATCTGTCAGCTACATACGTCGCCGTACTTACACCCCAGACCTATCCACCTCATCATCTTTGAGGGATCTTACTTACTTGCGTAATGGGAAATCTCATCTTGAAGGGGGCTTCATGCTTAGATGCTTTCAGCATTTATCCCGTCCATACATAGCTACCCAGCGATGCCTTTGGCAAGACAACTGGTACACCAGCGGTATGTCCATCCCGGTCCTCTCGTACTAAGGACAGCTCTCCTCAAATTTCCTGCGCCCGCGACGGATAGGGACCGAACTGTCTCACGACGTTCTGAACCCAGCTCGCGTGCCGCTTTAATGGGCGAACAGCCCAACCCTTGGGACCGACTACAGCCCCAGGATGCGACGAGCCGACATCGAGGTGCCAAACCTCCCCGTCGATGTGGACTCTTGGGGGAGATAAGCCTGTTATCCCCGGGGTAGCTTTTATCCGTTGAGCGATGGCCCTTCCATGCGGAACCACCGGATCACTAAGTCCGTCTTTCGACCCTGCTCGACTTGTAGGTCTCGCAGTCAAGCTCCCTTATGCCTTTGCACTCTACGAATGATGTCCAACCATTCTGAGGGAACCTTTGAGCGCCTCCGTTACTCTTTAGGAGGCGACCGCCCCAGTCAAACTGCCCACCTGACACTGTCTCCTGCCCGGATCACGGGCAAGGGTTAGAAGTCCAATACAGCCAGGGTAGTATCCCACCAATGCCTCCTCCGAAGCTAGCGCTCCGGAATCCTAGGCTCCTACCTATCCTGTACAGGCTGCACCGGAATTCAATATCAGGCTACAGTAAAGCTCCACGGGGTCTTTCCGTCCTGTCGCGGGTAATGCGCATCTTCACGCATATTATAATTTCACCGAGTCTCTCGTTGAGACAGTGCCCAGATCGTTACGCCTTTCGTGCGGGTCGGAACTTACCCGACAAGGAATTTCGCTACCTTAGGACCGTTATAGTTACGGCCGCCGTTTACTGGGGCTTCAATTCAGAGCTTCGCTTGCGCTAACCCCTCCTCTTAACCTTCCAGCACCGGGCAGGCGTCAGCCCCTATACGTCATCTTACGATTTTGCAGAGACCTGTGTTTTTGCTAAACAGTCGCCTGGGCCTATTCACTGCGGCTCTCTCGGGCTATTCACCCTACCAGAGCACCCCTTCTCCCGAAGTTACGGGGTCATTTTGCCGAGTTCCTTAACGAGAGTTCTCTCGATCACCTTAGGATTCTCTCCTCGCCTACCTGTGTCGGTTTGCGGTACAGGCACCTCCCGCCTCGCTAGAGGCTTTTCTTGGCAGTGTGAAATCAGGGACTCTGGAGATAAATCTCCTCGCCATCACAGCCTAGTGTTATATGAGAACGGGATTTGCCTCGTTCTCCACCTCACTGCTTAGACACACAACCAACTGTGTGCTCACCCTATCCTACTGCGTCCCCCCATTACTCAAACGGCGGGGAGGTGGTACAGGAATATCAACCTGTTGTCCATCGTCTACGCCTATCGGCCTCGACTTAGGTCCTGACTAACCCTGAGCGGACGAGCCTTCCTCAGGAA